>JBBAKZ010000334.1:0-3641 GCA_040403275.1 Arcicella sp.
TTTTGAAAATCAGCAGCGGGCTTCTAAGCGGCTCGCTCAAATTGTACCGCTTTCAATGATTGCCATTTTTTTTATTCTGTACCTGCTTTTTGGAAATTTGAAAGATGCTGGCTTGGTGTTTACTAATGTGCCATTTGCGATTATTGGTGGCTCTTTGGCTTTGTTGGTGACGGGTACAAATTTCAGTATTTCGGCGGGGTTTGGTTTTATCGCTTTATTTGGGATTTGTATTCAGAATGGCGTGATTATGATTGAAGTTTTCAAAGATAATATCAAAAAGAAGATGACATTACAAAACGCTGTGATTGAGGGTGTTAAGTCGAGAGTTCGTCCAGTTACGATGACTGCTTTTATGGGTATTTTTGGTATGTTTCCCGCTGCCATTTCCTCAAGAATTGGCTCGGAATCTCAAAAACCCTTGGCCATTGTGGTAATTGGTGGATTGATTGGCGCAACGATTTTAACGCTCTTCATTTTCCCACTGATTTTTGAACGTTTTTATCGTAAATATTTCGATTTAATTAATCATTGATAGTTTTGGTTTGCCTACCCGAAAATTTCAGAAATTTTGGGAAGGCAAACCAAAGTATTCAAAAACCCTTAAAAATTAGCTATTTACCTAAAAAAGTCCCTTCTTACACATCTACCAATTATTCACGCTAAAATCCAAAAAATATGTGGTGGTTATATGCTCTTCTTTCAGCTCTTTTTGCCTCTTTAACGGCCATTTTTGCAAAAATTGGTATTACAGGTGTGAATTCAAATTTGGCCACGGCCATCCGTACCATCATTATTTTACTGGTAGCTTGGGGAATTGTTTTGGCACAAGGCGAACAGAAAGGAATTTCGACTTTATCGAAACAAAACATCATATTTTTATTCATTTCGGGCATTGCCACGGGCTTGTCTTGGATATTTTACTTCAAGGCTTTACAGATTGGAAAAGTCTCTCAAGTTGCTCCCGTAGATAAATTGAGCGTAGCGTTGACCATTTTATTATCCTTTTTATTCTTAGGCGAAGAATTAACCGTGAAGACCATTTTGGGAGCATTATTGATTATTGGTGGAACGGTCGTTTTGATATTTTAAGGTAGTGCAATCTTGATGGAACTATGAGAAATATCAACTAATTTGGCTAATAATTGTACCTACAAAATACGATGAACGACTGCAACAGCAGAACTTGTTGGGTATTCGGCAAAATAAACAAAAAATGCCAACTATTACGTTGACATTTTCAAAAATTCAAATCTAAAACCGCCATCTTACAAATGCCTCCATTGCTTGGTATTCCGCAAGGCCTAAAGCATTGTACAAATTGGCGGTGTTGCTATTTCTATCTTCCGCACGTTGCCAAAATTCACGGGCATCCGTTCCTTGAAATGGCACGCCATCTTTCTGTGATTGGTGCTTAAAAATACCGTATCTTTTCTTCAAAACTTGGTCGGGTGACATCGGAACGGCCATTTCTATTTGGTCAATCTCCCACTCTTGCCAAGCGCCTTTATACAACCAAACCCAACAATTATTCATGTATTCACGATGTTTAAGTTTATGAACGGCCTCCATGATGGCATCCAAACACACTTTATGCGTTCCGTGTGGGTCGGCTAAATCGCCAGCGGCATAAATTTGGTGTGGTTGAATTTCCTCAATTTTTGCCATTACAACGTCAACATCTTCTGGCCCAAGTGGATTTTTCTGAATCGTTCCCGTTTCGTAAAAAGGCATATCCAAAAAGTGTATATTTTCCTTTCTGATTCCCACGTAACGACACGTATTTTTTGCCTCTCCCCTTCTGATTAAACCTTTAATATGGCGAACTTCGTCCGTATCAATTTCTGAATCTTTTTTGGCTTTCAAAAACTTAGCGGCTTCCTTGTATATTCGGTTGGCTTTTGGGTTATTTGCATCAAATTTTTCATTAAAATCAACCACGAATTCGGCAAAACGCAAGGCTTCATCGTCCGCAACGGCAATATTTCCCGAAGTTTGATAAACGACGTGGACATCATGCCCTTGGTCAACCAATCTTTGGAACGTCCCTCCCATCGAAATAATATCGTCATCGGGATGCGGACTAAAAATAATCACTTTCTTCTTGGCAGGATACGCTCTTTCAGGACGGTTAGAATCATCGGCATTTGGTTTGCCTCCCGGCCACCCCGTGATGGTGTGCTGCAAATAGTTGAATACCTCAATATTAATATCATACGCTTGACCGTAGAGTGCCAGAAGGTCTGAAAGTCCGTTTTCATTATAATCCGAACTGGTCAATTTGAGGACTGGTTTTTTTACGGTTAACGCTAGATAAGTTATCGCTTTTTTAATCATTGGTCGATCCCAAGTCACCGCATCAACCATCCACGGCGTGCGCATACGTGTCAACTGAGCAGCCGCTGAATTATCAATAATAAAGGAAGCATTTTCGTGCAACTGCAGATAAGAAGCGGGTACATCCGAAGTTACCGAACCCTCCACGGCACGTGCAACGTTGGCAGCCTTGTGTTCTCCCCATGCACACAGCACGACTCTTTTGGCTTCCATGATTTTCTGAACGCCCATCGTAATGGCCTTTTTTGAGACTTTCGCTAAGCCTCCAAAATCACCTGCCGCATCAATTTGCGTAGTCAAATCGAGGGTCATTAAACGAGTACGAGAATTTACAAGAGACCCCGGTTCATTAAAACCAATGTGTCCGTTTCGACCAATTCCCAATAACTGAAAGTCCAATCCACCATAGCGTTCAATTTGGGTTTCGTAATCTTTGCAAAACTCCGCCAATTTATCCAAAGGCAAAGTTCCATCGGGCAAATGCCAATTGCCCGCCGGAATATCCACATGGTCAAATAGCTGTTCACGCATAAATCGTACGTAACTCTGCACAGCATCTGGCTCCATTGGATAGTATTCATCAAGATTGTAAGTTACGACATTCTGAAAGCTCAAACCTTCTTCACGGTGCATCCTGATAAGTTCAGAATAGACCTTTTTAGGTGAAGAACCCGTTGCCAGACCCAGAACAGCGGGTTTTTCTTCGGATGATCGTTTGCGAATAATAGCAGCGATTTCGTGGGCAATCGCCCGTGAAGCAGCATCAGAATCTGCATAAATACTGGTTGGAATTCTTTCGTAGCTAATGGCTTGTTCCATGATTTTTAATTTTATCTGTTAAATACAGAAACTTAATTTTTATTTGTTACTTGAAATTGACAATGAAAACACCTTTCAATAAAACTAAACTTTCTTATTCACCACAATCATCTCCAACCCTAAATTATCTAAAATTTTTTCTAATGTATTTAAGGAGGGATTAGCTTTCCCTAATTCAACGGAATGAATGGTTTTGATGGCTACATCACTTTTATTACTAAGAAATTCTTGACTCCATGAGAGTTCGTTTCTTCTTTCACGAATAATATTTCCTAAATGTTCAAGATTCATGCCTAATTGAATTATGTTGCTGATTATGGCACAAAGTTATGAATGAATTTTGAATTAAAAAATACGATTCGGCAATATAATACTTTTTTTATAAAATAGATTTGAAATTAGTAATTTTGTAGGGGTAATTTAAGGTTAAATTGTCAAAGAACAAGGTAAATATACCACTCATCAAGATAAGTAGCTGAATAATTAAT
>JBBAKZ010000335.1:0-3621 GCA_040403275.1 Arcicella sp.
ATACGACGTTGTTGAAGAAAATAACATCTTCTACCTTGAAAAATAAAAGTTTAAAAGGAACAAAAAAATGGATTTCAAAGCTAATTTTGAAATCCATTTTTTGCTTTATAATTATGTCGTATCAACTCATTATTTCCCATAATTTCACCAATATTCCTACTGAAACTTTCAATTTTCAGCGATATTTTTTCAATGAAATTAAGCATCTTCAACATCAAAAAGAAGAAAATGACTGCTATACTTTTTATTGGAAAAATATTGATAAACAGACGATTGACGCAAGGTTTAGCATTATAATTCAAGATAAAATCGGTTATAGCCCATTAAAGGCAACTTTTGGTGGAATAGAATTTTGGGAAGGGATTCCAGCAAAATACTTATTTGATTTTTTAAACAACATTATTAAATTTCTACCATCATTAAGCGTGAAGAGTCTGGTCATTAAATTCTATCCAGAAGGTTATTTGAGCGAGTACCAACATACTATGCTTCAGAATTGTCTTTCCAAGCTACATTTCCAAGTAAAATTTACCGACCAAAATTATGAAATTCCCCTCACCAATAAGTCTTTTTATGAAACCGTAGTTGGTGCTACGGCAAGACAATTACTCAGAACGCATACCAATAAAGGATACGTGTTTAATCAAGAAATAAACCCCAATATTGCGGTAGTTCATGCGTTTATAGCTCGTTCTCGTGAACGAAAAAATCGCCCGATGACGATGAATTGTTTACAATTGACGGACCATTTTAAAAAATTTCCGAAAAATTTTCAATTATTTTCTGTAACTCATTCAAATATAATGGTTGCCGTTGGGGTAACCATCAAAATTAATGACGATATTATTTACACTTCTTACCTTGCCGATGATGAAAATCACCTCAAAAATAGTCCAACAACCTGCTTATTATCAGGAATTTACGAATTCAGTAAGTTAGAAAAATTTAAAATTTTAGACCTTGGAATAGCCACCGAAAAAGGCGTTGTGAATGAAGGATTGGCAAGATTCAAGCAGCATTTAGGGGCAAAAATATCAGGAAAAAAGACTTATTTTTTAGTATTATAATTACGATTTAGATGTCTAAAACTGAATTTTGTTACGATTTTCAATTTTTTTTAACGTACGATGTGACTTATTCCCATTCTTGTCGTTTACTAATTAAGAAATACATTATTTGCTCCAAGAGTAAATGATTTTATTTTGGTGTGTTAGTGATATTTTTTGGCGAACCTCCATGAGGCTCGCCAAATTTTTTTGTTTAAAATTTGAAGGATAAGCCTAAGTTGCCAGTATGTTGTCCTGCCTCAATATTTAAAGCCAATTTTTTAGTTATATAATATCTCGCCCCAATGTAAGGACTGAAAATAATTTTTCCACTACTAAATGATTGAGCATCCACATGCTCAGTTGTCAGTAAAATTCCATTATTGGGAGGATAAACTCCTGAAAAGACGCCTTTATAAAGTTCTCTTGTCCCAGGCGTAGATTCTCTGATAATTCTTTGGTAACCAATCATTGTTCCTGCGTATAAATCCCACTTACGGGTTGCATAATGCAAGCCAACACGTAATCCAGCTGTGAACGTATGCGTCCTATATTTAATTTCAGTTGATACTAAATAAAGGCTATCTTGACGCTCCAACCCATAAATATAACTACCAACATCACTTCCTAAATTATTCTGTGAATAACTCATAAATCCTCCAATACTGACAATCCCACGAGTCCCTTTCAATCCATAATCAAATGAAATTGAAGGAGCAAGACGTCGATTAGTAGCACTTAAAAAAAAGCCTCCGTACCCAAGTCCTGTATAAATTGGATACACGGATTCATTTCCAGGCCCAATCCCAATAGAAAGAATTTTATCTCCTTCCTTAAAAGCCTTATGCTCATCTTGAGCGAATGTGGAACCATCATTTGCACAGATTACTGTGATAGTTAAAATGAATAGGTTACGTAAGTTTTGCATGATGTTAAAAATTTTATTTTATTATGTTTTCACGAAATAAACTACCGCTTTAGTAGTCAGCCCCCTCTTATTTTAACATCTCTTAACAGTTTTAACAAAATATGGCAATATTTTAACATTTGGATTAACTTTGCGTATTCAATTTGAAAATTTGAAAACGTGCTAATGACAAAATAGGTTAGCACTTCGGAAATCCGTATTTTTCAAATTTTCAAATTAACAAATTTTCAAATTGACTCTATGCAACATTTTCTATCTGTCAAAGATGCCATTGATGTTCAGGCTTTGGTAAAAGAAGCCTTATTATTTAAAAAGACCCCGTATGCTGATAAGCACTTGGGCAGAAACCGCACAATGGGTCTTTTGTTCTTTAACTCCAGTCTCCGAACACGTTTGAGTACACAAAGGGCCGCTCAGAATTTGGGTTTAGAACTTATCGTCATGAACGTTGGACAAGATGGCTGGGGATTGGAATTTGAAGACGGTGCCATCATGGACGGGTCAAAAGCCGAACATGTTAAAGAAGCAGCGCCCGTAATTGGGCAATATTGTGACATTGTGGGCATTCGTAGTTTTCCAACTTTGGAGAATCGTGAGGAAGATTATTCGGAAAAAGTATTAAATCAATTTGTTAAACATACCGGTCGCCCAATCATCAGTTTAGAATCTGCCACACGTCATCCTTTACAGTCTTTGGCAGATTTAATAACCATCGAAGAACTCAAAACGAAGTCGCGCCCAAAGGTAGTTCTCACATGGGCGCCGCACGTAAAAGCATTGCCCCAAGCAGTGCCGAACTCTTTTGCCGAGTGGATGAATGCCGCCGACGTAGATTTTGTGATTACCCATCCCGAAGGCTACGAACTTGCCCCAGAATTTGTGGGGAAAGCTAAAGTAACGCACAATCAGGAGGAGGCATTTAAAGATGCTGATTTTATTTACGCCAAAAACTGGTCATCCTATACTGATTACGGAAAAATTTTGAGCCAAGATTCATCATGGAAGGTAACAGCTGAAAAAATGGCTTTGACCGATAAGGCTAAATTTATGCACTGTTTACCAGTTCGTAGAAATATCGTGGTGGATGATGCCGTATTGGATTCGCCCAATTCAGTGGTCGTACAACAAGCGGGCAATAGAATCTGGTCCGCACAAGTCGTTTTGAAACAGATTTTGTTGAAAATTATAAGAGAAGAAAGTCCGTATTTATTTTAAGTAGCTTTTTGCATTTAGCTATTAGCGATTGGCTTTTTACTACCAATAGCTAATAGCCAAATGCTAATAGCCAAATGCTACAATGAAATTAACCATTATAAAAATTGGCGGGAACGTGGTAGATAATCCTACTTTAAGGGAAAACTTCCTCAATGATTTCGCCCAAATACCTTCTCCAAAGATTTTAGTCCACGGTGGAGGAAAAATTGCTACCCAAGTTGCCGTAAAATTAGCCGTTGAAACCGTTATGGTGGACGGTAGAAGAGTTACCGACAAAGCCACATTAGACGTGGTAACGATGGTTTATGGCGGTTTGGTAAATAAAACTTTAGTGGCACAATTACAAAGTAGAAATGTAAATACTATCGGACTCACGGGTGCAGATGCGGGTGTAATTTTATCTAAAAAACGCCCTGTAAAAGAGATTGACTA
>JBBAKZ010000336.1:0-1817 GCA_040403275.1 Arcicella sp.
ATTTAAATGAGTAAATGTTTAATTATTAAGTCTTTAAAACTTGAATTGTCTAATCTTCACAAACATGCTTAAAATTTCACTTTCAATCTTTCTCTATTTTTTAGTTCTTGTTTCTGTTTGGAATTGTACTTCCGAAATTCCTGGACTAAAATCTCCTAAAAGCCCGCAAAAGGATATTTTGAGCTTTAAATTTGAAGATTTTAATCCCTTGGTTGAAGGTGATATTGACACGGCGCTTCGTACCGTTAAATTACGTGTGCCAGTTGCAACAAAAGTAGTAGCTTTGAAACCAACGATAACGGTTTCACCACAAGCATCGATTTCGCCCAATTCATTAGTAATTCAAAATTTTACGAATCCTTTAACTTATTTTGTGGTAGCCGCTGATTGCACCCAAAGGGCATATCAAGTGAGTGTAGTTGTGGCTTTAGCAACTGATCCAGAAATAACGGGTATTGAAACAATTAGTATCAAAACTACCGAATCATTTTTTATTTATGGCAAAAATTTTGTTCGTGGAAATTCATCTGCAAGATTCATTTTAACTTCAAAAGTAACTGGCAAAACTTATGCCCTCACGAATCTAAGTTTGACAGCGACGCAGGCGAAAGTACAGGTGCCTTATGATGTGCCAGTGGGTTTATATTCAATAACAGTGGATGTGAGTGGAAGACAGATGAAATATCGACAATTAGATTTGAAAGTTACGGGGGCGGGAACAGAAGTGATTATCAATCGAATGCCGGTGTTGGCATATATTAGAGGTCAGGAGCTAATTATTACGGGTAACAATATCAAAGCCACGAAGGCACAAATACGTTTTCAGCCACAAATTGCCAGTACAACTCAAATAAAAGATGCGATTATTAACACCGCAGGAACGGAACTTAAATACAATATTGAATCCACTTTCCCGGCACCAAACCGTTGGACTTTAACGGTGATTTTGGATGGGAAAACCTACGCTTTACCAGATTTGGTAACGATTACGGCTAAGTGATTTTTTAGTGATTATTATCAAAAAGCGACCTATTCAGTCGCTTTTTTTGTTTACTTTGTAATAAATATAAACAATCCTTACCGCATGCAATTCTCCCATTTACACTGTCATACGCAATATTCTCTCCTCGATGGAGCTTCAAAAATTCCCGCCCTTTTTGAAAAAGCAAAAGCCGATAATATGCCAGCAATTGCCATTACCGATCATGGAAATATGTTTGGAGCGTTTCAATTTGTGGCGGAAGCTCAGAAACACGAAGGCGTAAAACCAATCGTGGGTTGTGAATTTTATGTAGTAGAAGACCGGCATAAACGTGCGTTTACCAAAGAACAAAAAGATAAGCGTTTTCACCAATTGATGCTCGCCAAAAATGCGGAAGGTTACGCTAATTTGGTAAAAATGTGTTCCTTGGGCTACATTGAAGGACTTTACGGAAAATACCCCAGAATTGATAAAGAATTAGTATTAAAGTATCATAAAGGACTCATAGCCACCACTTGTTGTTTGGGTGCTTCGGTTCCGCAAGCCATTTTGAGACATGGCGAAGAGGAAGCAGAAAAAGAATTTAAATGGTGGTTGGATATTTTCGGAGAGGATTATTACGTGGAGGTTCAAAACCATCAAATTCCTGACCAATTACGTTGCAATGAGGTTTTGTTGAAGTTTGCGAAGAAATATAATGTGAAGGTAATTGCCTCAAATGATTCCCATTATCTCGACCAAAAGGATGCCAACGCCCACGATATTCTTTTGTGTATTAATACGGGCGAAAAGCACGCAACCCCAACTTACAAATATATTGATGACGATGCTGGAA
>JBBAKZ010000336.1:1827-3611 GCA_040403275.1 Arcicella sp.
ATAGTCACTATTTGGATCAATAAGATGCAAATGCGCATGACATTTTGTTGTGCATCAATACAGGTGAGAAACAAAGTACGCCAAGTTATAAAGACATAGAGGGTGATTTTGATATGAAAGGCAAGCGTTTTGCTTTTTATAACGACGAATTTTATTTCAAAAATACGACCCAGATGACCAAACTCTGGAGTGACGTTCCAGAGGCAATTGACAATACGAATGAGATTGTTGGCAAAATTGATACCTTGCGTTTGAAGCAAGATATTATGTTGCCCAATTTCGTAATTCCATCAAATTTTACTACGCAAGATGATTACCTCGAACACATTACTCGTGAGGGTGCCAGAAAGCGTTATGGCGATAATTGGGATTCGGTCGAAGTGAAAGAACGCATTGATTTTGAGCTTCATGTAATTAAAACGATGGGTTTTGCGGGATACTTTCTTATTGTGGGAGATTTTATTCAAGCGGGACGAGATTTGGGTGTTTTTGTGGGTCCCGGACGTGGTTCTGCTGCTGGTTCGGTTGTGGCGTATTGTATTGGAATTACCAATATTGACCCAATTAAATATAAATTGCTGTTCGAGCGTTTCTTGAATCCTGACCGTAAATCAATGCCCGATATTGATACGGATTTTGACGACGATGGCCGTCAGAAAGTAATTGATTACGTGGTTGAAAAATACGGAAAACAGCAAGTCGCCCACATTGTCACTTACGGTACGATGGCGGCAAAAATGTCGATAAAAGACGTTTCTCGGGTGATGGATTTGCCGTTAAATGAATCCAACGAATTGGCAAAATTAGTGCCTGATAAACCCGGAACAAACCTAAATCGGGTCATGAATGCACCCATGACGGGCGCAAATTCATTGGCTGAAAAAGAGTCTTTGCAAGCGGAGGATTTAGATAATGTTCGGAAATTACGAGAAATTAGAAGGGAAGGATCTTTGCGTTCAAGGGTTTTGGAAGAGGCCTTGATTTTGGAAGGTTCTGTCCGAGGAACGGGTATTCACGCAGCGGGAATTATTATTGCTCCGAAGGATTTAACGGAAATTTTGCCAGTTTATACTTCAAAAGAAGTAAACTTATTGATTACCCAATTTGGCGGCAATATTATTGAGGACGCCGGAGTCATTAAAATGGACTTTTTGGGTTTAAAAACTCTTTCGATTTTGAAAGAAGCCCTCCGTTTAATTAAGCAAAATCACGGTATTGCCATTGATATTGATAGCATTCCTTTAGACGATAAAAAGACGTACGAATTATATCAAAGAGGCGAAACAAATGCAACCTTTCAGTTTGAATCGGGCGGGATGCAAAAACACCTTTTGGACTTAAAACCCGATCAGTTTTCGGATTTAATTGCCATGAATGCCCTCTACCGTCCAGGCCCAATTGCCTACATTCCTAACTTTATTGCTCGTAAACACGGGCGAGAAGAAATTTCTTACGATTTACCGGTCATGGAAGAGTATCTGGCTGATACTTACGGAATTACGGTTTATCAAGAGCAAGTGATGTTACTTTCACAAAGCATTGCGGGATTCTCTAAAGGAGATGCTGATGTACTAAGAAAGGCGATGGGAAAAAAGGATCGATACACGCTTGATAAGATGAAAAGCAAGTTTGTTGATGGAGCAAAAGCGAATGGACACCCAGAGGATAAATTGAACAAAGTTTGGACGGATTGGGAGGCATTTGCTCAATATGCTTTCAATAAATCTCACTCTACTTGTTATGCAATGGTGGCTTACCAAACTGGGTATTTGAAAGCGCATTAT
>JBBAKZ010000337.1:0-3610 GCA_040403275.1 Arcicella sp.
GTGCAAATCAACTAATAATGAAGGCTTTGTAGGCAAAATCATGGGTTCAGACGCTTGCTTTTCAAACATTTGCTCAATAATTTTTGCGGGGTCGAGTTTCAAGTTTACTGGCGTAACCGAATCCTCCGCATCCATTTGAAATAAATGAGCATCAACGTTCAACAACGGAGCTTTTGACTGATTTTTGAAGAATGTATTTACCCTAAATCTCAACTTCTTAATCAAGGGTTCTGGCAATTTCATAAAGGCCAATCGAAAGAAAAATGCTTGAAAAACAAAGGTTCCCCATTCGTCAAAATCCTTAATCAAAAGGCTTTGAACTTTAAGGGAAGTTTTGGGTTTCAAAACACCCGAAGCCAAACCTTTATGATGCGGGTCGACACCCGAGGAAAGCATAAATGGCAAATCCCAATCCGTATTGTTGATAAGGTGCTGTGAAAGCTCACGGTCATTGACGGGCACAAAAGCCATATAAACCCCACGGTTGGAAAGAATTTCCGTAATCGGTTGCTGTCTTTCTGTCACTTGAGGCTCAATACGTGAGACCGGACTTGGATTAAATATTTTTTGTTCCAACTCGCTAATGATCACCACTTCATTCGCTTTTACAGGTATCGTAAAACCGTCCTCAATCTCAATTTCGATGATATTATTACCCAATAATTTGGTAACTATTCCCTCTTCTTTTCCTCGCATGAGGCGTACTCGGTCTCCTATATTCATGTTTTTGTCTGTTAAGTTCAATATCCCCCCAAATACTTCCTCATCACCCATTCAACCGTCAAAAGGCTTAGTATCAAAAAGAAAATCCAACGTAAATTTATCATTTCTTTCAAGTCTTCGGTGGCATCAATTTTCTCTGGCACTTTGTGATTTAAGATGGTTTGCTTGATGGCGTCAAATTGATTATTCTTAAAAAATTGCCCCCCTGTTTTGGTGGAAAGTTGTCGCAAAACATCAAAATCAGCCGTGAGATTTAAGTTTTCTAATTGAATATCTCGAATCACAAATTCACCCGTTGATAATTCTGATTTGCCCAAAACTGTGGTACTCGCACGATAGCGATAAACTCCAGCAGGCAAGGAACTGATTTCAAATTTTGAATTATCGTATGTTGTTGCGTAACTAAAATTGCGAACCATGCCTTTCTCATCTTTTACTTCTAATTTGATGGGGAGATTATACAATTTTTCATATATCGCATTGTAAATCTCCGTTTCAAAAATTACTTTTTCACCCAACAAGAATTCTGTGTTAATTGGATAAACTCTTAGTTTTCGTTTATCATCTTTCACAGAAATAAATTGTAAAACCTTCAAGACTAAATCATCCACAACTTCCTGTTTTTCAGTGAGTTGATATTCTTCTAAACGCCAAGACCAAAGTCCTTCTCCCGTAAAAATTGCTGATTTTTTCGCTCCAGTATTTACCACGAAAAGTGGCTTTTGTGTTTGGAAAGAACCTACTTTTTGGTATAATAAAACTTCGGAATTTGGCAGTAATTTAAAATCTCCAAAAGGCACTGAAATTTGGGGAAATTTATTAATTAATTGCATTTTCTCTGCATCAAAATTCAAAGATTTGAATGCTTGATTGTACGTCCCCGTCACCTTGTCACTTTGCCCCGCTTGGGAATTTATTTGCATCACTTGGTTAAGCTGATTCAAATAGATTGTCCCAGATTGATTTCCCAACACAAACATCGTAGGCGTGCCTTTGTCTAGGAGGGGTTTAAAAATATTGGCATATGAATTCAAATAATCGGGTAATTGATGAAGAATCAATAAATCATACGATTTTGACTGAACGTCAGGATTTGGATTTTCCGTCAAAACTTTAATGTCTAATTCATAATTTTCATTCTTTTCAATGATACTTTTCAATGCTTTGACATCTGGATGAGGCGCAAGTGCAAGCAATAAAATTTTCTCTTTTCCATCAATTACTTCCAAATAAACGTCTTGATGATTATTCCGATTTGAAAATTCACCGCCCAAAACATCCACCTCAACGACCAAATGTTGAACACCAATTTGTGAGGCAGCTGTGTTAAATGAAACCGTTTTTACTTCATCATTTTGCCTGAAAACTAGATTCTGTTTATCAAGTATTTTCCCACCTTGTTTCAAATACACATTTGCACTTTTTCCAGAAAATCCAAAAGCTGACACATCCGCTTGGACTGGAAATTTATTCCCCAAATACGCAACCTTATTGGCATAAACGGATTTTACTGCAATATCTTTTTTGGGAATCGTATCGCCCAAACCTACCGTATGAACCGCAAAATTAAAATTCTCCGAGGCAGGTGAAATTCCTTGATTCGCAATACCGTCTGAAACCAAAACTACATCCGTTAAGTTTTCACCTTCGGAAGCGTTTTTTACACCCGAAAGTAAACCCGACAAATTGGTCGTTTTCTTATCAAATTTAATTCCTTCAAGGTTCCGAGTCGTTTCATCGTTCAATGAAGCGAAGGCAACATTATATTCCTGTTCGGCTAAATCTTCCTTCAATTTATTGAGATTCACAATCAAATCCGACAAATTTTTCGGTTCAGAAACATTCATCGATTGTGAATTGTCAATCGCCAATACCACCGTTCTTTTCAAAACTGTTTGTGTAATTTGACGCATCAAAAAATTCAAAAGTAGAAGGCACAGCAAACTAACCGACAAAAACCGAAAGGCACTCATCATAAGATTCTGGGTTTTGCTCCAAGTTGTATTTTTTTGATATAAAACAAAAGCATAAAATCCACCAACCAATAAACAAAGAGGAATAAACCAAGGTGATGTTTGAAAGAGAAAATCGAATTTCATAATTTGCGGTGAACGGTGAACGGTCAAAGGTGAATGGTATTGACGCTATTCAACATACAATATTTTAAGTTTATTTTTTTCGGTAAACGGTGAACGGTCAAAAGGTAAACGGTTTGACTCAACTGACAATTCAAAATAGTTTATGATAAATGACAAAAAGCGACAGGAAATTACCAAGAAGCATAAACTACCAAATGCTTAACACCGTTCACCATTCACCGTTCACCTTGAACCCCTACGTCAGCATTCCACCATCCACTTGAAGCACTTGTCCAGTGATGTATTTTGACATATCCGAAGCCAAGAAAACGCAAGCATCCGCTACTTCTTCGGCTTGCCCTCCTCTTTTCAAAGGAATTGATTTTGTCCATTCTTCGGTTGCCGTTGCGTTCAATTCGCCCGTCATTTCGGTTAAAATGAAGCCTGGGGCGATGGCATTTGAACGTATATTTCTTGAACCTAATTCTAAAGCAACCGATTTAGTAAAACCGATAATACCCGCTTTTGAAGCCGCATAATTGGCTTGTCCAGCGTTTCCACGAATACCCACAACCGAAGTCAAATTTATAATTGAACCCGATTTAGCTTTCATCATTGGCTTTGTTGCTGCTTTGGTCAAATTGAAAACGGATTTCAAATTTACTTGAATCACGGAATCCCATTGTTCTTCCGACATACGCATCAATAAACCATCCTTTGTAATGCCGGCATTGTTAATTAATACATCTATTGTGCCAAAATCTGCAATAACTGAGTTCATTAAATCCTCCGCTTGTTTATAATCAGAA
>JBBAKZ010000338.1:0-3591 GCA_040403275.1 Arcicella sp.
AGCAAGACGAGAGTCATACCAACGAGATTCACGCAAACCAATTGTGGAAGATGGCACGTTGGAAGACGACCAAAATCGCCGAGATTTTACCATTAATGCCATGGCTATTTCCTTGAATGACAGCGATTTTGGCGAATTATTTGACCCATTCAATGGCTTGGAAGATATTCGTAGAAAAATTATCAAAACACCCCTCGAACCTTCGATAACCTTCTCGGACGACCCACTGCGAATGATGCGGGCCATTCGTTTTGCGAGTCAGCTAAATTTTGATATTCACCCCGATACTTTTGAAGCTTTAATTAAAGAAAAAGAAAGAATTGAAATTATCTCGAAAGAAAGAATTACGGACGAATTAAATAAAATTATTCTTTCAAAAAAACCCTCCTATGGCTTTCTTTTGCTTGATTCTTGCGGATTATTGGGTTTGATTTTCCCAGAATTTATAAAGTTAAAAGGCGTTGAAACGGAACAAGGAAAAGGTCATACAGACAATTTTTAGCATACGCTTCAACTGTTGGATAATGTCGCTCAAAAATCGGATGATTTATGGATTCGTTGGGCAGCAATTTTACACGATATTGCCAAACCTGCCACCAAGCGCTTTGTTAAAAATAAGGGTTGGACTTTTCACGGACACGAAGAAATGGGATCTAAATGGGTCAAAGGAATTTTCACCCAAATGCGTTTGCCTTTGAACGAAAAAATGAGATTTGTAAAAAGTTTGGTTCGCCTACATTTACGACCCATTGCTTTATCGAAAGAAGCCATCACAGAATCAGCTTTGAGGCGATTATTGTTTGAAGCTGGCGAAGATTTGGAAGGTTTAATGATTTTATGTAGAGCCGATATTACGTCAAAAAATGGCGAAAAAGTAAAGCGTTATCTCCGTAATTTTGATATTGTCGAACAGAAATTAAAAGAGGTTGAAGAAAGCGATAAGCTCCGTCAATTTCAGCCTGAAATCACGGGTGAAATGATTATGGAAACCTTCGGAATTCAGCCTTCTCGTGAGGTTGGAATCATCAAAATTGCCCTGCGTGAAGCTATTTTAGAAGGAACAATAGCCAATACGGTTGAATCAGGAATGCCCTTTTTGTTGGCTGAAGGGGCGAAACTGGGCTTGGTGGCGGTTAACCCTCCTCACTAACCATGCCATTTTCACATTTCAAAATCCTTGCAGGAAATTTTCTAATCATGTCAAAATCATGGGTAGCCATTAAAATGGCTGTTCCTGCTTTGTTGATTTCGTGAAAAAGTTTGATGATTTGTTCTGATACTTCAGGATCAAGATTTCCGGTGGGTTCATCGGCAAAAAGAATCTGGGGTTCGTTCAATAAAGCCCTTGCAATGACGATGCGTTGTTGTTCTCCGCCCGAAAGTTGATGTGGCATTTTGTCTCGGGCAGTTGCCATGCCCACTTGCATCAGTACTTCGGCAATGCGAGCTTTCATTTTGGCAGAATCCGTCCAACCCGTAGCCTCTAGTACCCATTGAAGATTTTCATAGACGTTTCGATCCATAAACAATTGAAAATCTTGAAAAACTACGCCAATCTTACGGCGAAGAAAAGGACGATTTGCGGGTAAAAGGGTTTCTATTTCGTAACCAACTACCTTTGCTTTTCCTTGTTGTAGCCAAAGGTCGGCGTAGAGTGTTTTAAGCAAAGAACTTTTTCCACTTCCAGTGCGACCAATCAAAAAAACGAATTCTCCTTTGTTGATAGAAAAATTGACATTGTTTAAAACGATACGATCTTTTTGATAAATAAAAGCCTTTTCAATGGAAACAACAGGATTGAGATTGAACATAGTGATAAAATTTGGTTTCTTTTCGAGTTAATTATTCCAAAGATAATACTTAAAAACAAAAAATCCGCATGATCAAATCAAGCGGATTTTTAGTTAATGATTATTTATTTGTTATCCATTTACCTTTGCATGGTCAGCTAAAAATTGTTTCAAACCATTCTCAGTTAATGGGTGTTTCAATAAGGCTAAAATGGCAGAAAGTGGGCCAGTCATTACGTCAGAGCCAATTTCAGCACATTTGATGATATGAATTGGGTTTCGAATCGATGCCGCTAAAATTTCAGTATCAAATCCATAGTTATCAAAAATAGTACGAATTTGTTCAATTAAGTCAATTCCGTCATAACCTGTATCATCCAAACGACCAATAAAAGGGGAAACGTAAGTTGCACCCGCTTTTGCCGCTAAAAGGGCTTGACCCGCTGAGAAGATTAACGTACAATTCGTTTTAATTCCTTTCTCTGAAAAATATTTAATTGCTTTGATCCCGTCTCTAATCATGGGTATTTTTACCACGATTTTTTCATCTAAATCTGCCAATTCTTCGCCTTCACGAATCATTCCTTCAAAATCTGTCGCAATAACTTCTGCCGAAACATCACCATCTACAATATCGCAAATAGCTTTATAGTGTTTCAGAACGTTATTTTTGCCGCTGATGCCTTCTTTTGCCATCAATGAAGGATTAGTCGTTACACCGTCTAATACACCAAAATCGTAAGCCTCTTGGATTTCCGCAAGATTGGCTGTGTCAATAAAAAATTTCATATTGAATTGTGTTTTGAAAAATAGAATACCTTATCAAAAGCTAAATTTGCTCTTTAACCAAGAAATTTTGGGCAACTGATAATAATATGTATAAAAAAATAATTACTGGAATAGCCACAAATTTCAGCATAATCAATAGAATTACCGAAACAATCAGGAAAATATATTTAATTTGATTATCTGCCCAAGCAAAATTTTTGAATTTCAAGGCAAAAAGGGGTAATTCTGCGACTAATAAATAAGACATTACCACGCTGTAAATTATTAGAACATTGAATTGTATCAGGTATTTGCTGATCTCTGGTTGATATATCATGATCAAAGGCAGTGAAGCAATAACCATTCCATTTGCGGGCGTAGGAACACCAATAAAAGAATGACTTTGGCGAGTATCCACGTTGAATTTTGCTAAACGTAAAGCTGAAAAAACGGCTAATGCGAAAGCAATATAGGGCTTATAAAAACCGCCTAATCCAAGGGTGCAGGTGCCAGTGGTACAACTCCCTTCAATGAGTTTTAACATCATAAAAGCGGGCAAAACGCCAAATGTGACCATATCTGCCAAAGAATCTAACTCTTTTCCGATGGGAGAACTCACGTGCAATAGACGGGCAATGAAACCATCGAGCCAATCGCAAATTAAGGCAACGGCAATTAAAATTGAGGCAGTCATTAAATCGCCTCTAAATACATAAAGGATTCCAAAAATTCCGCAAATTAGATTGCCACAAGTGAGGGCGTTGGGAATATGTTTTTTTATTTCGTTCACGGTTTGGGGTTTAAGGGGTTATGGTTTTGGGGGTTATGGGGTTTGGCTAAGACCTTAAACCCCCAAACCCCAAAATAGCTAAACTCTTAAAATTTTACAAACGGATTATGTTTCTTTTCGGAGCCGATGGTGGTGATGCCGCCATGTCCAGGAAAAATGACCATTTCATCATTCAAGGTGTAAAGTTTGGTTCGGATACTCTTTTCCAAATCTTCAAAACTACACATCGGAAAATCGGTTCTT
>JBBAKZ010000339.1:0-3590 GCA_040403275.1 Arcicella sp.
TTTTTATTCGAGCCAAATAGGATAATTCTCTAAAAATCAATTTTAGTTACGCCCAATTTTTTCTTAAAAACCTCAACCAGTTGCCGTGCATGACGTTCTCAATGTCGGTTGGCGTATAACCTCTTTTTTCAAGAATGGTAGGAATGGTTTGTAAATCGGCAATGGTATCTAAATCATAAGGACTTTGTTCACGTCCAAAAGCACCGTCCAAATCTGAACCAATGCCAACGTGCAGAGCGTTGCCGGCCAGTTGGCAAATATGGTCAATATGGTCTACCATGACCGCTAAATTACAATTCATGCCTTCGGGTGTGGATTTGCCTCTTTCCCAATTGGGTACCATCATCCAAGCGTCTAAAGCGCCGCCAATCACCGCATCTCGGCTAATCAATTCTTTCATTTGTTCATCGCTAAATTGTCGATTATGATTGACCAAACTCCGACATAAATTGTGACTCGCCCAAACTGGTCCGTTAAAATGATTCATAGCTTCCCAAAAACTATCATCACATAAATGCGTGGCATCCAAAATGATGTTGAGTCGTTCCATTTCTTTCAATAAATCTTGCCCTGCTTTGCCCATGAAACCCGTTGCATCGGTTCCTTGTGCGTATCTTCCTGGCCCATAATGGGCAGGACCAATGGCTCGTAAACCATATTGGTAGGCTTTCTCTACGTGATTTATCGTTACGAGCGAATCCGCACCTTCCAAACTCAAAATATAGCCAATCGGTTTTTGTTCATTGGGTGTGCCGTCGTTCCAAAGTTGTAAATGTTTTTCTAGCGATTCAAGATTATTTATTTGAACCATCTCGCCACAGTCTTCCATGGTTTTATACCAAGCCATTTGCCCTTGGGTTTGTGCCCATGCTTGTTCGGGCGATGCCCAGCCGGGTAAAGTGCTGTCGGGTTTTACGAATCGTGCAATTTGCGTAGCCACCACCAAACCAATATTTCCTGCTCTCAACGCTGGAAAACTCACCGTTCCTTTAGCACGGTCGGGCTTGTCGGTCATGCCTTTTTCTCGCTCTCGAATTTCCGAAACTGATAATCTTAAATCACGATTCCATTCCATCGCATTCATGCTAAGGTCAAGATGTGCGTCTATTGTAAACATCATGGGTAAATCGTTTTATTGGTCTTCATGAAGCTCAAACATCGCCTCAATTTCTACGGGAATATTATCGGGAAGTGTTCCCATGCCTACGGCACTTCTTACGCCAATGCCGTTTTCCGTTCCCCAAACTTGGGCGAAAAGTTCGCTGCAACCATTAATTACGTAAGGATGGCGTTCAAATTCCGAAACACAATTGACCATTCCCAAGATTTTAATTACTCGTTTTACTCTGTCCAAACTGCCTAAATGTGTTTTGATGGTTGACAACATGGTTAAACCTACTTGACGAGCCGCTAATTTGCCTTCTTCGATGTTTAAATCTTTTCCGATTCTACCAATTATTAAGCTTTTGTCGTCATTGACTGGCCCATGCCCCGATAAATACAGATATTTTCCGTCAATCAAATAAGGTTTGTAAACGCCCAAAGGAAGCGGTGCTGGCGGTAAAGAAAGTCCGAGTATTTCAAAAGATTTTTCGGGTGAGATAAGCTCGTTGGTGTTCATATTTGTCTTGTTTTTATTTCAAATGATAAGTGATAAAGGTAATTTAATTTACCGTTCACATTTTTGCAAGGTCAAAAATAGTTTAAAAAATTCTATCCCTTTTAACCCTGACCTTGTTTAGTATTGAAAATCTAATCATTTGTTGGTAATTAGTTGATGTTCAGCATCGTTTTGTGCTTTTTTGAATGGATACTTGTGTTGAGAAAATATAGTACTTATCAATTCATAGCCATTCACTTTTTAATTGGGCGTTCGGGTCTTAATACAAAAAGTAACGGAAGAAAAGGTCGGAAAAAATTAAGAAGTTCCGAAGCTCGCAGGGCGTAGGTCGATACGTCCAAACAGGTACATATCGCCGTTAACCGATTTCTCTAATTTTTCAATGAATACTTTTATTGACTTTTTGTAATGTAATTAGATACGAAAAAGATAAAATATACGCTTCGGACCTTGACTATTTATGGAAGAAAAATTTGTTGTTTATCCCAACATTTTATGTAAGTACGGTGGCGGCTTACCGCTTAGAAAAATAGAAAATTTTTAACTGGGGTTATTGTCTGTGTCACCAAAAACAACAACCCCAGTTAAAAAATTATTACAGTTGAAATTTTTTCATCTCCGAAACGGCAAAATCTACCGCTCGTGCTGTCAAGGCCATGTAGGTAATTGATGGATTTACGCACGACGAAGAAGCCATTGCTGCGCCATCCGTTACAAATACATTTTTACAAGCATGAACTTGATTAAAAGCATTCAAAACCGATGTTTTCGGGTCTTTTCCCATACGAGCCGTACCCATGTCGTGAATTCCCAAACCTAAATGTACATCTTGACGATTATTTCCTACAACGTTTTTAAAACCTGCCGTTTCAAGCATTTCAACCGCAGAATTCATCATATCTTTGCGCATGGCAATTTCATTTTCGCCAAAAGCAGCATCAAAAACAATTAAAGGAACGCCCCATTTATCTTTCTTTTCAGTATCCAAAAACATGCGATTATTAGGATTTGGCAAAACCTCTCCGAAGCCCCCAAAGCCGATGGTCCAACCACCGGGCTGGGTTAAATCTTGCTTAAAAGTAGCGCCAAAACCGTCTGCATTTACGCCTCTATTCCATCCCGCTCTACTGGCTCCACCCTGATAACCGAAGCCACGAAGATAGGATTGTTTGTCGTCGCCCCAATTGCGAAAGCGAGGAATATATAAAGCATTTGGCCGTTGCCCAAACATATAATCATCCTCAAAACCCTCAATTCTTGCATTTGCTCCAACCCCTAAATGGTGATCCATAATATTTCTGCCAACTTGGTCGCTATCATTACCAAAACCCGTTGGAAAACGATTGGATTTTGAATTCAACATCAAACCAGCCGTGTTTATCGAACCTGCATTTAAGAAAATAATTTTGGCAAAAAACTCTTCTACTTCCATCGTTTTTTGATTAATCACCCGAACACCTTTTACTTTGTGCAGTTTTTCGTCGTAAATAATCTCCGTAACAATGGAATCGTGCAAAATGGTTAATTTTTTAGTAAGCGCTGCGGCTGGAATTGCACCCGAAAGTGAACTGTAATATCCGCCGTAGGGACAACCACGCTGACATTTATTTCGATATTGACAGGAGCCTCTACCTAATTTTGTGTGTTGAAGTTGTGGTTGCGTCAAATTGGCAACTCGCCCAATCGTCACGGGACGGTTGAGTTTTTCAATCATCATTTTTTTGAAATATAACTCGGGCGGTACCATGGGCATAGCGGGTAAAAAATGTCCGTCGGGCAATACCTCCAAACCCTCTTTTTGCCCACTGATTCCCACAAATTTTTCAACGTGCGTATACCAACTTTCTAAATCTTTATAGCGAATGGGCCAATCAACGCCGTATCCATCTTTTGCATTGGCTTCAAAGTCTTGCTTGTTCCAACGGTACGATTGTCGCCCCCAGTGCATTGATTTTCCACCCGTATGATA
>JBBAKZ010000340.1:0-3579 GCA_040403275.1 Arcicella sp.
CTTACTTGTCTCAAACCTCTCATTCTCTCAGCAAAATTTCTCACTCCGAGAGGCGGTTGATTATGCCGTTAAAAATCATATCAATATTAAAAATGCCCAACTCGATATTTTAAACGCTGAGGCAAGAGTTAACGAAATTAAAGGTATCGGTTTGCCGCAAGTAAATGGCAATTTCGGTTACACCAATAATTTAATCATCCAAAAAGTATTTATTCCTGCTAAAACCTTCGACCCGACTGCCGCAGAAGGGGCTGTAATTGCGGCTGAATTTGGGGTTAGAAATAGCGGTCAGGCGGGTATAAATTTGAGTCAAATTTTGTTTGATGGTTCTTATTTATTGGGTTTAAAAGCAGCGGATGTTTACAAAGAACTATCCAAAAAAGCATTAGTGCAAACCAAACAACAATCGGCTGAAAACGTAACGAAGGCCTATTATTCAATTTTGGTCAACGATGAACGGTTGAAATTATTGAACCTCAACATTGGTCGTTTGGATTCCCTTTTGCGTGATACAAGAGTCTTGAATGGACAAGGTTTTGTTGAAAAAATTGACGTGCAACGCCTCGAAGTTCAACGTAATAATTTAAAAATTGAAACACAAAATGTAGAGCGTTTGCAGGAATTAAGTTTTTATCTGCTAAAATTCCAAATGGGTAAAAAAGTATCCGACGTTGTGGTTTTAACGGATAAATTAGCGGATATCAATGTCAGTGAATTATTGCCTGAAAATGAAGTAGAGTTGAAATATAGCAATCGTATTGAATATTCTATTTTAGAAACGCAAGACCGATTGGCGCAATTAGATTTGAAGAATCAGAAAGCCGCTTCGTTACCAAGAGTTGTATTAAATGGTAATTATAATTATTCGACGGGTCGTCCACAATTTTTTGATTTAATTACAAAACCGTGGTTTAATGCTGGTTCACTTGGTTTTTCAGTTCAAGTTCCCATTTTTGATGGTTTTCAGCGCAAGAACAAAGTTCTTCAATCACAAAATAACTTGCAGAAAGTAAAAAACGGTTTTGAGTTATTAGAAAATTCGATTGATTTGCAAGTAAAACAAGGACAAATTACCTTAAAGAATGCTTACGAAACGTTGCAAGAACAAAAGGCCAATATGGAATTAGCCCAAGAAATTGTGCGAGTTTCCAAAATAAAATACAAACAAGGCGTAGGTTCAAATTTAGAAGTTGTCAATGCTGAAATCTCTTTCAAAGAAGCACAAACCAATTATTTTACTACTTTTTATAACGCTTTAGTTGCCAAAGTTGATTTGGACAAAGCATTGGGAAAATTATACGTGGAGTAGAAGCCCTCCTGATAGAAGCGTCTGACCGCCCCGAATGGGGAACCGTTAGCGCAGAATTTCTATCATTAAAATACGATAAAATAGATTTAAAATATTAATTCAAAAATAACAAATACTAAAATGAAAATATTTAACACAAAAAATACAATTACCAAATTCTCCCTTCGGGGCTTAGGGGGCTTTATTTTTCTCCTATTATTATCTTGCAGTAAGCCAGACAAAAAGACAGAATTAGCCGATTTGAAATCTCAACAAAAAGAGATTGAAACGAAGATAAAAACCCTTGAAAAAGAATTGGGCGGCGGTAAAAAGGTAGAAGCTACGCCAATCAACGTAACGGTAACTGCGGTTGAGTCACAGAATTTTAAGCATTTTGTAGAAGCGCAAGGCATTGTAACTTCTAAAAATATTGTGATGGTTACGCCACAAATGGGTGGCGCTATTACTAGTTTATTGTTAACGGATGGGCAAGTGGTAAAAAAAGGACAATTGGTGGCTACGATTGATAATTCTGTCATGAAAGAATCTTTGATTGAAATCAGAACGCAATTGGATTTAGCCACTACACTTTTCAGCAAGCAAAAAACGCTTTGGGAGCAACAAATTGGTACGGAGGTTCAGTATTTGCAAGCAAAAGCTAACAAAGAATCTTTGGAAAAACGTATCGGAACGATGGAAACGCAATTAGGCATGAGCAAAGTGTACGCTCCCATTTCAGGGACGGTTGAAAAAGTAATTCAGAAAGCAGGTGAAATGGGCATGCCAGGTGCTCCAATGGCTCAAATTGTGAACGTTGGTGACTTGAAAATTACCGCTAAAATTGGCGATACTTATGTGGGTTCAGTAAAGAAAGGCGATGTCATAACGGTTAAATTTCCAGATATTAATAAAGAATTTACGACTAGAATCAGTTTAGTAAATGGCTTGATTGACCCAGCGTCAAGAACTTTTGGAATTGAGGCAAATATTCCAAATTTGGGCGGTACTTTAAAACCAAATCAAGTGGCCATTATTAATATCAATGATTTATCTAAAAGTAACTCATTGGTAGTGAGCCAAAATGTGGTACAAAAAACCGAAAGTGGCGACCTTGTTTATGTAGCCGTTACGGAAAATGGGAAGAAAGTTGCAAAGGCAAAAAAGGTAAAAACTGGCATTGCTTATAATGGAAATGTAGAAATCTTAGAAGGATTAACCACTGGCGAAATGGTCATTACGCTAGGGTATCAAGATTTGGTTGATGGAACGTTGATAAATTATTAAGATTTCGATGTTCGATACTCGTTTTTCGATGTTTTTTTTCAGAATAAAAATCTCAAAATCAATATCGAACATCAAACATCGAACATCGAACAACAAATATCAAAAACATGAAAGACAATAACCTCGACAATAACGAAGCACTAACCAACGAAAAGCATGGTTCGGGTGCTATTTATAACATGATTGGCTGGTTGGGTGCCAATCAAAAAACGGTTTACTTATTTACAATCGTCCTTACAATTGTGGGGGTGGTGATTTATAATCTCTTACCCCGTGAGCAATTTCCTGACATCAAAGTTCCACAAATTTATGTGCAGACCATTTACGCAGGAACCACGCCAACGGACATTGAAAATACCATCACCAAACCGATTGAGAAACAAATAAAAACAATCTCGGGTGTGAAGCGGGTGAAGTCAAATTCACTGCAAGATTTTTCAATTATTTTGGTAGAATTCAATCCTGATGTGAAAGTTGAAGATGCCCTCCGCAAGGTGAAAGACAAAGTGGACATCGTGCAATTGCCGAAAGATTTAACGAAAAAACCAGTGGTTCAAGATGTTAACTTCTCGGAGTTTCCGATTATGAACATCAATTTAGCGGGTAATTTTCCTTTGGCAAAATTGAAAGATTTTGCGGAAGACCTTCAAGACGACATCGAAGGTTTACCAGAAATCACTCGGGTGGATATTGTGGGTGCTTTAACCCGTGAAATTCAGATTAATCTTGACCTTTATAAAGCACAATCGGCTGGATTATCTTTTTATGATATTCAGAATGCAATCCAAGGTGAAAACGTCAATATTTCGGGTGGAGAGTTGAACGTGGATGGCGTCAGAAGAACGCTTCGAGTGAAAGGCGAATTTAAATCAATGGCACAAATTGAAGACATTCGTTTGCGTTCATCCACGGGTGCAATGGTACGTTTGGGCGATGTAGCCGAAGTAATTGACAGCAGCGAAGAACAACAAGATTTTGCCCGTTTGGACAATAAAAAAGTTGTTACC
>JBBAKZ010000341.1:0-3578 GCA_040403275.1 Arcicella sp.
CCATAAAAAGTAAGGCAATTATTGAGGCTTATGATTTATTGGTGAGTATTGCGCCAGAAACGCACGCTTTGAATGCCGAAGAATACACTCGAATTACGACTACGCTAAATATTGAAGATTTCGATTATAAAGACGAAAAACTGAAGATTATTTTTCAAGATAACATCGTATATGAATATTTTGGTGTTCCTAAAAATACCTACGTTAAGTTTGTAAATGCTCCTTCAATCGCAAGATTTGCGAAGCGCCACATCTATCATTCGTTTACTTTTAGAAACGTGAATAAATAGATTTTAACTGTCCAAAAAACAGTCTAAAAAATAATTTAGAGGCCGTTTTTTGGACAAAATCTACGCTCCCAAAACATCAAAAGTAAAATCTCGAATCCGTTTGGTCAATTCCTTATCACCTATCAACGATTTTCCATAAGAAGGAATCATTTTTTCCAATTTCTCTTTCCACTCCTTTGATTGCATTAGTTCTGGAAAACATTCTTCCATTAACTCTAACATCACAACGACCGACGTTGAAGCCCCTGGCGATGCACCCAACAAAGCCGCAATTGTGCCGTCTTTGGCTGTAACTACCTCCGTCCCAAATTCCAACACACCTCCCTCCTCTTCGTCTTTGCGAATTACCTGCACCCGCTGACCCGCTATCGCTAGTTCCCAATCTTCGACTTTGGCAGTGGGCACAAATTCACGCAAAACATCCACTTTTTCCTCCATCGAAAGCATAACTTGTTTAATGAGGTATTTTGTCAAAGGTAAATTATGAATACCGACGTTAAGCATTGGTAAAATATTATCAAAAGAAATCGAAGCGGGCAAATCCAAATAAGAACCTTCCTTCAAAAATTTCGTAGAAAATCCCGCAAACGGCCCAAAAAGTAGTTCTTTTTTGCCATTGATTATCCGAGAATCTAAATGCGGAACTGACATTGGGGGCGTACCAACTTTGGCTTTTCCATATACTTTTGCCTCATGTTGGGCAATTATTTGCTCGTTCTTACACACCAACCATTGCCCACTCACGGGAAATCCCCCAAATCCCTCGGCCTCGGGAATGTTCGATTTTTCGAGCAAACGCAAGGAACCTCCACCCGCACCGATAAATACAAATTGAGCAGTAACGTGTCTTTCTTGGCCCGTAAATTTATCCTCCACTCGTAATTTCCACGTTTTATCTTCTAGTTGTTCAAGGGTTTCTACTGCATGATTTAAAAAAATGTCCACTTCATATTTATCCTTCAAGTGTTTGCAAAGGCATCGGGTTAAGGTACCAAAATTCATATCCGTTCCGTGCGTTGTACGAGTGACCGCAATGGGTTCATTGGGATTTCTATTTGCCATCATCAGCGGAATCCAAGTTTTAATTTGCTCAAAATCATTCGAGAATTCCATTCCTTCAAACAAATGACATTTTTGCAAGGCTTCAAAACGTTTTTTAAGATAGTCAACGTCCTCTTGTCCTTCCACAAAACTCATGTGTGGCACTTGATTAATAAAATCTTGGGCTACTCCAAAATATCCGTGTCCCACCAAGTAAGACCAGAATTGTTTCGAAATTTCAAAGGATTCAATAATTTTGATGGCTTTTGAAATATTGACGGTGCCATCCTCTTCTAGCGGCGTATAATTGAGTTCGCATAAAGCCGAATGACCCGTCCCTGCATTATTCCAAGCGTCCGAACTTTCACCCGCAATGCGGTCAAGGCGTTCAAAAATATCGATTCTTAGGGCTGGATTAAGTTCTTTGAGTAATACTCCGAGCGTAGCAGACATGACACCCGCCCCAATTAAGATTACATCACAGTCAGTGGAGGTATTTTTTTCGTTAATGTTCATAAAATGTGTTCATTCATTGTTGACCATTTTCATAAAACAAATGTTCCAGTTGGTCAGTGTACCAATGATCTAAATTGGAGGCTTTTAATAAAATTTTAATGCGTTGTTGAAAATGGGCAAGGAAATTATTTTCTTGAATAATTTTCATCGCTTTTTTGAAGGTTGTAATCGAAGAGTTATAATTTGATTCCGCCATTCCTCCAAATTGCTCGGCGTATTCGGTCCCAATTTCAGCTCGATAAATCAATAAATCCACTAAATCGTACTGGAACAAACAAATTTTTTCATAATCGGAAATGATATTTTTGATGGCCGAATTGTTAACCATTCCTTTAGGATTCCCTTTTGAAATCCAAAATTCTTGATAAATTTTTTGTTTATACTTCTCCAAAACTCCTTGGCGTTCCTCTTCGGTCATTAAATCTTGATTATAAAAATCTTTTACTTGCGGAAGTTTATTGTAAAGTTTTAAAATCTCCTGTTTTAACTCCTCCTCGGACATTTCATCAAGGATATTTTTCAAATCGGATATTTTTGATTTTGCCATCTTTTAACCTCATAATCGAGTTTCTAAAATTTCTTTAAATTTGCGGAGAATCGCAATAATTTGCATTAATTCTTATTGGTCAGTACAATCATAAGATTTTGACATACAATAAGAACTTTTTTCTAAAATCATGAATTCCAAGTATTTTCCGATAATCGTGCATCCGTATAGCGGTTTATTATTTATTTATTTTTGTTCCGCAATCAATAATACTTCTAAAAGTTGGGCTGTAACATCTCCTTTGGGATCTTTTTGTCTCTTATACTCGTGAAAGTAAAAATAGGGTACTTTGGGTACTTCTAAAATACCCATCATATCCACTTTTACTTTTAAAAAATAACCATCAATTGTTGCCCCAAGGATGTTTTCATAATAAGTCTTGTACTCATTGGTTTCAATTATATAACCTAATTTTAATACAAATGCTATGTACCATTTTAAGCATCTCTTCATTCCAACCCGATATTTGACTGATTAAATCCTTAGAAATCAAGTCGAACCTAAATTTCTCCCCATCATTTTAAGTGGTATATACTTGTGTCCATTCTTTCATTAATGACGTTTCAGTATTTCCAACTTTACGAGTCAAATTAATCATTTCAATTAATTTTGGTTCTTCCTAAGCCTTATTTCTTTTTAACATAATTTCTTCTATATTGAGACGCAAATTAACTAATATTCAGGTAATTCGCCTAAACAAATCAATCCACAAGTAAACTTATGGTATAAATTTTAAGTTAAAACAATGGATTGGGTATCATTTTTATCAAATCATTTTCTATATTTGGCGAAATGTAACGTTGGTTACCTTTAAAATAAGATATGTCGAAAAACTTAGTTATAGTAGAATCCCCAGCGAAGGCGAAGACCATTGAGGGATATTTAGGGAAGGATTTTACCGTGAGGTCATCGTTTGGTCACGTGCGGGATTTACCCAAAGAAAACGATGCCATTGATGTAAAAAATGGTTTTAAACCTACCTATATCATCTCTCCAGAGAAAATAAAAGTAGTGAACGAACTGAAAGCGTTGGTGAAATCTTCGGATGAAGTTTGGTTAGCAACCGATGATGACCGTGAAGGAGAAGCCATTTCTTGGCATTTAAAAGAGGCTTTGGGATTGGCTGACAACACCAAAAGAATCGTTTTTAGAGAAATTACAAAAAAAGCCATTCAAAACGCCAT
>JBBAKZ010000342.1:0-3565 GCA_040403275.1 Arcicella sp.
CTCAGGTTGGAATGTGGGTGTGATTAAAGAAAAAGCTTTGGTAGCAGGTTTTGTAGGAATTAAAGCTCAGGACAAATTGAAAAATTCATTGATTTTTGGAACGCAAGATTTCGGTCGAGGACAAATCGTTTACATGGCTAATGATCCGCTTTTTAGAGGTTTTTGGCAAAATGGAAAGTTATTGTTTGGTAACGCTGTTTTTGTCCTAGGAAACTAAAAAAATATGAGTTATGAATTAAAAATTATGAATGTTAGGAACTATAAGCTCCGATTCACATTATTTTTAACGCATAACTCATAACTCATAATTACTTCAAAACATATCGAAAAGCGGTACCAGAAAGGGCGTATCCAGTAGTCTTCGCCGTTGAAAATACTTTATAATTAACATTCATTAAACCACTGGCTCCCAAATCTTGCGCCTGCAGTACCATCCGGTCTAATAAAGCTTTCTTTTGCTGTTGGTCGTTTCCACGATTCAACATTCTACCTTTATAAAGCTGATCAGGTTGAATTGGGCTTTCATCCGAAATCGTCAATTTCTCAATTTCTTGCGTGGCCGCTTGTGGTTGTTCTTGCCCGATTAAAATCTCGATTGGATATTTATCAGGTACGGCAAAACCCAAACCATCGTGTCTATCATTCGTCCCAGTTTGATAATTGGGTTGATAATACGAAGTAGTTTGTAAATTTTTATTCGATTTACAAGCACTAAACAATAAGCATTGCGCAATCAGCCATGAGTAAAAAATGAATTTCTTACTAATTCTAAACGGTTTCTGAATCATATATTAATACCTTTTCCCAAAGGTGTTTGCAATCGTCAATAAATTTAAGGTGTAAAGGATGAATCTGATAAATATCGTGTCCAGCTTCATCGTTAAACACGGTTAATTCACAATAATCGTAACTGCGATCAATCACTGGACGGTCAGTTGCTGCCGGTTTACCAATATTAAACGTGACAAGTGATTCAATATTACCCAGCGTCTTAACGCCATCGACAAATTGCTGACGCTCTGCGTCTGTTAGGTCTTTTTTCAACCAAAAATTTACTACGTGAACAAACATGATGAATATGAAAATTTATTAATTTGAAAATAATGTATGGAAATTTGAAAATATCAAAGAGTTAGAAACCAGAAAACAAAAAAAAACAATTTTCTCTGAACTCTAAATTTTGAGGGAATCTTTATGCTCCGTCTCGCTCTAAACTCTAAACTCTAATCACAACCTATCTTTAGCGATTACTTCTTTCATTCTTTCCCCTAAATCATCCGAGGCTTTCATTAAAGGTAAACGCACATCTGAGCCACAAATGCCTTTTAATTCCAGGATTTTTTTAACGCCTACGGGATTCCCTTCTTCGTATAAAAGCGGGTCAATGGCCAAGAAACTGCCCAACATGGTTCTTGCTTTTAGAAAATCCCCATTCAAAGCTGCGTGAATCATTTCGCTGAATTTGGCAGGAATTGCATTGGCAATGACCGAAATAATACCAACGCCACCGCAAGCAATGGTTGGAACTGCCTGAACATCATCACCCGAGATCAACAAGAAATCTTCAGGTTTATCTTTATTAATTTCCATGCACTGTTCGATGATGCAAGACGCTTCTTTTATACCTACAATATTTGGATGTTGAGCTAAAGTTAAGGTCGTAGCAGATGACATATTAATACCCGAGCGACCAGGAATATTGTACATGATTACTGGTACAGGACTCGCATCGGCAATGGCCGTATAATGCGCAATTACGCCTCTTGCGCCTGGTTTGTTATAGTATGGACAAACCGATAAAATGGCGTCAATTCCTTGAAAATCAATGTCTTTGAAAGATTGAACAACATTTGGTGTATTATTTCCACCTAAACCATACACAATCGGAAGATTCTTAAAATTATGCTCTTTGATAAAATCTAAAATTGCCTTTTGTTCGTTTTTATGAGTGGTCGCCGACTCTCCCGTTGTGCCATGAACCACTAAATAATCTACACCTCCGTCTGTGACGTGCTGAATTAATCTTTTTAATCCTTGAAAATCTACTTGCCCGTCCGCAAACATGGGGGTAATTAAGGCGGGGGCAACTCCGTGAAATTTTGGTCTCATTTTATTGGTAGTACGATTCTCCAGAATCGTATATTTGAAATTATGATGATTCTCTAGCATCGTAAATATGGGTATAAAATTCACGATGCTGGAGAATCGTGGTCAATTACAACATTTGTAAAAAATCGTCTTCCGAAATAATCGAGACGTTCATTTTTTGTGCTTTTTCTAATTTTGAAGGGCCCGCATCCGAACCCGCAATGAGATAATTTAATTTGCCCGAAACACCACTCAAGACTTTCCCACCATTGGCTTCAATCTTCGTTTTCAAATCATCCCGTTCAAAATGTTGAAATGTTCCCGAAATTACGAAAGTTTTTCCCGCTAATTTATCTCCTTCCACAACTATTTCCACCGAGTTATGGATGAATTGCAAACCTGCCTCTTTCAAACGAACGATAAAATCTTGATTATCAGCATTTTGAAAATATTCTACCACACTTTGCGCAATCCGCCCCCCAATTTCTGGAACTTGCAATAATTCTTCTACATTCGCTTTCGCCAAATTATCAATATTATTGAAATAAACGGCTAATTTTTCCGCTACCGTTGCCCCAACAAATCGGATTCCAATCCCAAATAATACTTGTTTAAAAGGAATTTGCTTAGATTTTTCTACTCCCGATAAAATGTTTTGAATGGATTTTTCTTTAAAACCTTCTAAATTCAAAAGGTTTTCGTATTTCAAATCATACAAATCGGCGGGTGTTGTTACAAGACCTTTTTTATAAAACATATCAATTGTTTCAGTTCCTAAATTCTCAATATTCAAAGCTTTTCTTTGAATAAAATGCTCAATTTTTCCTTTTATTTGCGGAGGACAGCCTTTTTCATTGGGACAATAATGGTTGGCTTCTCCATCCTTTCTAATCAAAGTTGTTCCACATTCGGGGCATTCCGTCGGAAATTGAACTTTATCAAGATGCTCTTTTCGCTTGGCTAAATCAACGGCGGTAATTTTTGGAATTATTTCTCCTCCTTTTTCAACAAAAACGTAATCGCCAAGGCACAAATCTAGACGTTCTATTTCGTTGGAATTATGAATACTGGCACGTTTAACGGTTGTTCCCGCTAAAAGAACGGGTTTTAAATTGGCCACTGGCGTGATGTTTCCAGTTCTTCCCACTTGATAACTTACTGATTCTAAAAGGGTTGATGCTGCTTCTGATGGATATTTATAGGCAATAGCCCATCTTGGGGATTTAGCCGTGTATCCTAAAATTTCACGCTGAGCGAATGAATTTAGTTTAATAACAATTCCGTCAGTATTTAAAGGTAGCTTGAATCTTTCGCTGTCCCATTGGTCAATAAAACTTAAAACTTCCTCCATGTTTTGGCACTTTTTCCAGGTTTGAGAAACGTTAAATCCCATTTCTTTCATCTGAATTAGGCTCTCTTCGTGCGTATCAAAAACTTCTTCATCCGCTAAAAATTGGTAGAGATAGCAATCCATTTT
>JBBAKZ010000343.1:0-3564 GCA_040403275.1 Arcicella sp.
ATCTTCTACTGACCGTTTAAAAAAATTAATACTTTATAAATAATGAACTGATAGATTCGTGATCACGTATTCTTCCGATGGCTTTAGCAAATAATTCTGCTACGGATAATACCTTAATTTTGTCGGATTCTTGTTTTTGAGGAATCGTATCGGTAACGACTAATTCGGTCAAAATAGAATTGTTAATATTGTCGTAGGCATTTCCCGATAAAACGCCGTGGGTTACAATCGCTCGTACTGATTTTGCACCATTGTCCATGATTAACTGAGCGGCCTTACACATCGTTCCACCGGTATCAATCATATCATCCACTAACACTACATCTGCGCCTTCCACATTTCCAATCAATTGCATGGTAGCTATTTCGTTGGCACGTTTCCGTTGCTTATCACAAATAACCATTTCAGCATTAAAAAACTTCGCAATATTTCTGGTTCTTACCACACCCCCAACATCCGGCGAAGCAAAAAGAATTTTATTCAAACCTAATGAATTTAAGTAAGGAACAAAAATTGCCGTTCCTTCTAAATGATCCACTGGAAAATCGAAAAATCCTTGAATTTGTCCAGCGTGTAAATCAATGGTCATTAATCGGTCGGCGCCGGCAGCAGTTAATAAATTTGCCATCAATTTTGCCCCAATTCCAACTCTCGGTTTATCTTTTCTGTCTTGTCGTGAATACCCAAAATAAGGAATTACTACGGTCACATAATGGGCTGATGCACGTCTAGCTGCATCAATCATTAGTAACAGTTCCATCATATTATCGGCAGGTGGGAAGGTTGATTGAATCAAAAATACATCACATCCACGTACAGACTCATTAAAACTGGGCGACATTTCACCGTCTGAAAACCGTTGGACTGAGCTCTGGCCTAAATCTTTACCAAAATATCGAGCTATTTCGTTGGCTAAATATTTGGAAGACGACCCTGAGAAAATCTTTACTTGATTGATAGAAGCCATAATTTAAGAGAGATGCGCTTTCTCTCGGATTTCAAATGTTCGTTTAGGTAAATTTTCTGCAAAAGTACAAAAATGCTTCCGTAAACTAAACATTAAATCGTTGTTTTTTCTTCGATTAGGCATATTCTCTAAAAACCTCAACTTGGAAAATTGCTATTTTGGGTAGATTGTTCCTTTTGAGGAAAGCAAGGTATTTTTCATTAAAGAAACAATTGTCATCGGGCCAACGCCTTTTGGAACTGGCGTGATAAACGAGCATTTTGGCGAGACTTCCTCAAATTTTACGTCACCTTTCAAAGCGAAACCTGACTTCTTGGAAGCATCCTCTACTCTGGTTAAACCCACATCTATCACGACTGCCCCTTCTTTTACGTATTCGGACGTGATAAATTCTGCTTTTCCCAAGGCTGCAATTAAAATGTCAGCCGTAGCACAAACAGCGGCTAAGTCTTTCGTTTTTGAATGGGTTAACGTAACCGTGCAATTACCAATTTTAGTATTTCTTTGCATCAAAATTGACATGGGAAGTCCCACAATTTGACTCCGACCCACGACTACACAATGTTTACCAGAAGTTTCAATTTTATATCTTTCCAATAAATCCAAAACTCCTTGCGGCGTGGCAGAAATATAGGCAGGCAGACCTTTCGCCATTCTACCAATGTTAATTGGATGAAAACCATCAACATCTTTCCGATGGTCGATTGTTTCCATTACTTTATCGGGATTGATATGAACCGGAAGGGGTAGCTGTACGATTAAACCATCCATATCATCATTTAGATTGACTTTTTTTACTTCGTCTAAAAGTTCAGATTCCGTAATTGAAGGTTCAAATCGAAGCAGGGTTGATTTAAAACCTAATTCTTCGCACGATTTTACTTTATTAGCAACGTATGTTTCTGATGCACCATTATTGCCAACTAAAATGGCGACAAGATGGGGGATTTTTCCGCCAGTTGCCTTTATATCAGCTAATTCTAGGGCTATTTCTTTTTTTATTTCGTCGGCAATTGCCTTCCCGTCTATAATTTGCATGGTTGCTTATTTTGATAATTTTGTACAAAATTAGGGATTCGGGTTCAAGTTATGGGAAAATCAATGAAATATTTTGCAAATAAAGTTGCAAAAGTATTATTTGAATTTCGTAAGTATTCGTTTGAAATTCGTTGATTTTTCCTGAAATTGACGAATAATTTTGTAGTCTCAAATAGTACTTAAAACTACGTTCATGGATTTATTAATTTACTTAAAAAAGTCAAAAGTATTTTTCTTTTTACTAATGCTATTACATTTTAACTGCCGAATGTTTGCCCAACAAATAGATAGCCTCAAAGAGAAAGTACATGTTTCTGGTGCTATTTCTGTGACCAATAATGGCATTTCTATCATTCCTACATTCATGCTCGGTCGTCCAGCCACAATTTTTGACCTCGTAGTACGTAAGAAAAACTTTAGTTTTGAACCGCAATTTCGTTTTGCCATTGAGGATGCAAAACCTTGGTCATTCGTTTTTTGGCTTCGATATAAATTGATTCAGAATAAAAATTTTAAAATGAGCATCGGCGCTCATCCTTCCACCGTATTTTCAAATACTTCAGGAATCATCAATGGCGTTTCAAAAGAATTTATCACAGTTCGACGTTTTTTTGCGGGAGAATTGACGCCAACCATAATCGTATCAAAAAATGTAAGCCTTAACTTGTATTATTTGTATTCTCGAGGATTGGCGGAGGCGACTAAAAACACGAATTATGTCGGTTTGATTGGTAATTTTTCAAGTATTAAATTGGGTAAAGAATTTTCCATGAAAGCTTCACCTCAATTATATTATTTACAACTGGACGAAAATGATGGGTTTTATGCCACATCGACTTTCACGTTTGTTAAAAAGAATTTTCCTTTGGCAATTTCTTCCATTGTGAATAAAAAAATGAAATCTACAATCGTAAGTGAAGATTTTGTTTGGAATGTAAGTTTAATATATTCGTATTAGAAAAATTTATTTTTTTGAATTTCGTAATTGATACTAGAGATGGAGAAATTAGAATCCTTAGAAGATTTTTATAAACGGAAGTTTGATTGGATGCCCGAAAATATTCGTAATGATATTGGTCATTTCAATGTGTTTCCCTACGAACCCGTGGAAATTAGCAAGGCGAAACCCTTACCCTACAAAAGGCGTGATTTCTATAAAATAATGTTTGTGGTAGGGGATATTGAAATGAATTATGCAGATAAAGTTGTCGTCGTAAAAAAACAAGCACTTTTTTTCTCAAATCCGCAAATACCTTACAATTGCGAACATTTAGAAAAAATTACGGAGGGTGTTTTTTGTATCTTTAACCGTGATTTTTTTAGACAATTCGGTGATTTAAGCCAATATTCAGTATTTCAACCGACTGGAATTCATGTTTTTGAATTGACGGATGAACAAGCGGAGCAAATAAGAATTATTTATCAAAAAATGAACGCTGAAATCAAATCGGATTACCTTCACAAATACGATGTTTTGCGAAATTTGGTTCATGAATTGCTTCATTTTGCGATGAAAATGCAACCTGCTTCTAGGCAGGGAAAACCTTTGTTGAATGCAT
>JBBAKZ010000344.1:0-2189 GCA_040403275.1 Arcicella sp.
CTCTTTGAGGAGAAAAAAATATACGCTGAATCGCTGCAAGTCAATCAAGGAAATATAACGGTTTTTACTGATACCAGAATATTTAATGTACCTCCAAAATCTCCCTATCGCCCTTTCCCGCATGAGGCGTTTAAAGCTTGGGGATTAAAATTTATGATTGATACGGTTAAGATGAAAAATTTTAGTATCACTTATTCTGAATATAATCCTGATACGAAATCGGTCGGAAATGTTATTTTTAAGCAAGTAACGGGTAATATTATAAACCTTACCAATGACACCATTCCGCTAAAAGTCAATCCCCATTGTTTAGTCACTTTCAATGGATATTTGATGAATAAAGCCGCAATTACCTTAAAATTTAATTTCAATTTAGCGGCTCCTAACGGCGATTTTTTATTCAGTGGCAATGTCAAAAGAATGGAAATGGCAGATCTAAATCAAGTAATGACTTCCTTGTGTTTTGCCAAAGCTGAAAAAGGAATCTTGAATGAATTTACCTGTACTATTAAAGGCGATAGATACGCCCTTAAAGGTTCGGCAACGATGCTTTATGAAGATTTGAATGTCACAATTTTAAAAAAAGGCGAAGAATCAGGCTTGAAAAAACGGAAACTGTTATCTTTTTTTGCCAATTCTTTTGTCATAAAAGATAGTAATCCACTTGGAAAACAACCCGTAAGAGTATCCGCAATTCAATATGAAAGAATCCCAACAAAACCCTTTTTCTATACGCTCTGGAAAGGAATTTTATTGGGAATAACCAAGTCGGTGATGGGATGAAATTTGACAGTTTCTAGTAAGCATTGAACGAATCTAAGTTCTTTGTCTGCCTACTGAAAACTGCCTGCTCCTCACAATTCATTAATCAATTTCACTAATTGATTTTTCTGAACAACGCCCGATTGTCGCCACAAAATTTCGCCTCCTTTAAATAATATCAACGTTGGAACACCTTGAATTTTATACGTTTCTGCCGTAGTAGGAGCCTTATCTACATCAATTTTTATTACCCTCACACGGTCGCCCATTTGTTTAGCAAAGTCTGTTAAAATAGGAGCCATTGTTTTGCAAGGCCCACACCAAGTGGCAAAAAAATCTACCAACACGAGTGTGTCGCCACTAATAATATCAGTAAAGGTTTCTTTATTTTCTGTCGTTTTCATTGTCTTAATTTTTATTGATCAACTTCATAACAAATCAAAACCTTTTGCTGTTCTTTAAGATGGTTATTTTAAAAAAATAATCAAGTATTTTTGTTAATATTGTTGTATAATTTAGGGTGATTTATTCGATTAAATGTCTGTAATTAAACCATTTGGGATATAATGCTTCTAAGAAAAACGCAACAATATTGATACTCATGCAAAATAAAATACTTAAAGGAGCGACTATTATTTTAGCGATTATAGTAATCACATCCGCTTGTACTATACAATCGATTGATACGCCAAATCCAACCACTGTGTCAAGTTTTAGTTTGATGCAAGATAAAATTCTTACGCCCACCTGTGCCACTTCGGGCTGTCACGCTTCCACTTCCGACGGTAGTTTTAATCAACACGGTTTGGTTTTAGAAAAATCGGTTGCCTACGCAAATTTAGTAGGTATTACACCCGTAAATGCCCTTTCGAAAGCCGATGGACATTTGCGTGTAAAAGCCTATAAATCATTAGAAAGCCTCTTGTACCATAAATTAAATTGGGATGTTTCACATCATGGCGGTAAACAATACGGTTCGCCCATGCCTTTGGGAAGTACGGCTTTGAGCGTAGGACAAATTGAGTTTGTTCGCCGTTGGATTGAGGCAGGTGCTCCCCAAACGGGCGAAGTGGCCGATGCAAAATTATTGGATGACAAAACACCGAGTGTTTCAACTACGGATAATTTTAAAGCCATGAGTTCTCCCAGTGCAGAAGGCGTGGAGGGATTTCAATTGAAGGTGGATAAATTTGCGGTCAATCCGAATTTTGAACGTGAAATATTTGTGAGAAGAAATGTGGGTAATACCTCAGAGATTTACGTCAATAAAATCAAATTGCAATCTCGCCCAAACAGCCACCACATGGTTTTGTATGATTACCGTGACCGAACAAGTTTACCCGTTATTGACCAAATAAGAGATTTGAGAAATCCTGATAACGGACTCAATCTTGTTACTGTATTACAAATGTCGAACCATATTTTCT
>JBBAKZ010000344.1:2199-3553 GCA_040403275.1 Arcicella sp.
AAGAATATGTATTTCCAGAAGGTACGGCTTTGCTGTTGCCCGCCAATTATTCTATGGATTTGAACCCGCATTATTTCAACAAAACTAATACAATTCTTTACGGTGAAAATTACGTTAATTTATACACAACCCAAAAAGCAAAGGTGAAATATGTGGTAAAAACCATTGATTTTAATAACACAAACTTGACCATTCCAGCCAATCAGAAAACGACCATTTCAAAAGATTTTACCTTCGGAACAAACGTAAAAATTGTCTCACTGACCTCACACACGCATAAATTTGGAGAAAAATACGTGATAAAAATCTTCGGAGGAGCAAGAAATGGCGAAGTAGTGTACGAAAATACGGATTGGGAACATCCAGCGGTGATAAATTTTGCTACCCCAATAGCGCTGAAAAAAGGGGAAGGTTTGACTTCTGTGGTTACTTATAACAATACTTCAGCTAGCAGACTTTCTTTTGGTTTGACTTCGGATGATGAAATGAATATTATTTTTGGGTATTATTATGAAGAGTAGTTAGGACAGTAAGTATTTTTCAGTAGGCAGTAAAAGTTTCATATTACATTCCATCAAAAAAAGGCTTCTCAATTCAAGAAGCCTTTTTTTGATTATTTCACGTGTGTTACTTTTCACTGCTTGCAAAAAAATCCCCTACTGTCTACTAAAACTACTGCTGATGAATATCCGAACCGCCCGTGGCGCTTGATTTTACCACTCTTGCCCCGCCTTTGTGATAAACATCGCTTCCGCCATTGGCAGAAATGCTGATTTCTTTTTCCGCCCATACGTAGGCATCCGAACCGCCCGTTGAAGAAACGCTACAATAATTTGAACGTAATTTACTGGCTTTTAAATCACTACCACCCGTCGAAGAGGCTTTAAAAACGGTGGTAGTTCCGGATAAACTTACGTCCGAACCACCCGTTGTTTCGCAAATTAATTCGTCGGCATCCAAGTCCAGTCTGATGTCCGAACCGCCCGAAGCTTTCACTTCAAGTTTAATTAAATCTAATTTTCCTTCCGAAAAAACATCCGAACCACCCGTTGCGAAGAGACTAGTAAGGTTTTTTACGGTTACGTAGGCTTTGATGGCTTTTTTATTACTCCAATCAAAGTCAAAATTGAACCAGCCTTTTTTAATACCAGCATAAATTTTTAATACATCGCCTTCCTTTTCGGTGATGACTTTTTCAATTTTATCTTTATCTCCCACAATTTTTACGGATTCAACATTTCCTTGTTTGATGTACAAATCAATTCCACTCGAAATACGAATCCCATTGAAATTGGAAACATTACGAATCTCTTCCGTGTTTTGTGCGTAAATAGTTAAAGTAGAAAAAGTAAAA
>JBBAKZ010000345.1:0-3543 GCA_040403275.1 Arcicella sp.
TTTTCAGTAATTTTTTCGTTTTTACGAGTCAATGCTTTCAAGGCTTCGTAAGGTTGTGGATAATTTTCACGTCGCAAAATCGTTTGTATGGCTTCTGAAACTACCGCCCAATTGTCTTCTAAATCATTATTTATGGCTTCTTGATTTAATTCTAATTTATTCAAACCTCTCAATAAAGCCGTTAAAGCAATCAATTGGTGAGCAATTGGCACGCCTAAATTTCTTAAAACGGTTGAATCCGTTAAATCTCTTTGCAACCTTGAAACGGGTAATTTTGCTGCCAAAAATTCGTACAAAGCATTGGCAATTCCTACGTTTCCTTCTGAATTTTCAAAATCAATCGGATTGACTTTGTGTGGCATTGCTGATGAACCTACTTCGCCCGCTTTGATTTTTTGTTTGAAATAACCCATCGAAACATACGTCCAAACGTCACGGTCGAGGTCTAAAACGATGTTATTCAATCGTTTAAGGTTATCCATCAAAGCCGCCATATTGTCGTAATGCTCAATCTGAGTGGTATATTTACTGCGAACTAAACCCAATGATTTTACGAAATTATTGCCAAAATCAATCCAGGAAATTTCTGGATAAGCTACTGAATGAGCATTGAAATTTCCGGTTGCTCCGCCAAATTTTGCCGAGTACGGGATCGTTTTCAATAAATCCATTTGGCGTTCCATTCTTTCCGCAAATACTTGGAATTCTTTTCCCAAGCGGGTAGGCGAGGCAGGTTGTCCGTGCGTGCGTGCCAACATTGGAACATCTTTCCATTCTACGGCTAATTCGGCAATTCGGGCAATTATTTCGTGGATTTTAGGAATCAAAATATCATTTAATGCTTCCATTAAAGACAAAGGAATGGCGGTATTATTGACATCCTGGGAGGTTAAACCAAAGTGAATAAATTCCAAATATTGTTCAATGCCAAACTTTTCTAATTTATATTTTATGAAATATTCAACCGCTTTTACATCGTGGTTGGTTTCACGTTCTTTTTCTTTAATCCAAAGAGCATCTTGTTCGTTAAAATTAGTATAAATCTCTCTTAATGAGGTAAATAGCGATTTATTAATGCCTTCTAATTGTGGTAAAGGAATTTGGCAAAGCGTGATGAAATATTCAATTTCTACCCGAACTCGGTATTTGATTAATCCAAATTCTGAAAAATAAGGAGCAAGACTTTCTACTTGCTTGCGGTAACGCCCATCAATGGGGGAAATTGCGGTTAATTGATTTAATTCCATATTATTTGAGACGAAATGCCGCTCTGATTTTTATAAGGTGCAAAGGTACGAAAGAATCGTTTGGGATAAGGTATGAAAGACTTAACAAAATTGTAATCGGTTGCTTCCGAATGGGCAGAAATATTTTTGTAATTTCGCTATTCTGATGAACAAACGGATTGCCGTTGCCCCACATCAGGTTACTTTTAATCAAACGATGATACTTAATCCTAGAATATTAGCCTTTTTATTAGCAATCACGATTGCTATTTTCACCACAATCTTTCTTTGGTTTTTACCTGAATCTAATGCTAATGTGTTATTTATCAGCTTTATAGCATCTTTGTTTGTTGCGGGACTTTTGATTTATTTCGTGTTGGACTACCTGGTTTTTCAAGAAATTAATAAAATGTACGACTCTATCAATCGTTTGAAAATGAAAGATTTTGGGGTTACCAGAAAGAAATTGCAGAAGGATAATAATCCCCTTCGCAAACTGAACGATGAACTTTTTGTGTATGTTTCCAAAAAAGAACAAGAAGTTACAGAATTAAAGCGATTGGAAAAATATCGTCGAGAATTTCTTGCTAATGTTTCACACGAATTAAAAACGCCCATTTTTTCAGCCCAAGGATTTGTGCATACACTGATTGATGGAGCCATGGACGATGAAAATGTCCGTGAAAAATTCCTTCAGAAAGCGGCTAAAAGTTTAGATGGATTGGATATTTTGGTCAAAGATTTATTAACACTTTCGCAAATGGAAACGGGTGATATTAAAATGAATCCCGCAAAGATAGATCTTCGACAAATAACGAAAGAAGTCTTCGAACAATTAGAAAATAAAGCCGCTTCTAAAAATGTAAAAATGCATATTAAAGCCCCTCAGCCTTCAATTCTTGTTCGGGCGGATGCACAAAGGATTGGACAGGTGATGATAAACTTAGTCGAAAACGCCATTAAATATGGCCATGAAAATGGAAATATTTGGGTAATTTTTGAAGAAGAAAAGAAAGACTGGAAAGTGTTTATCAAAGACGATGGACCAGGAATTGCCTCGGAAAATTTAAATAGAATTTTTGAACGTTTTTTTAGGGTAGATAAAGCAAGAAGCCGTTCTGAGGGCTCTTCAGGATTAGGGTTAGCAATTGTAAAACATATTTTACAAGCCCATCGCACCAAAATTTCCGTAGTCTCAAAACTTGAAAAAGGAACTACCTTTTCTTTTAAATTGGACAAGTCTTTGAATAATGGGTAAATTTCGATTTTCGATGTGCATTATTCGATTTTCAATGTTTGTTTTTTGATTTTAGTAATAGTCTCAAATGTTGAAAAAAAACGATGACCGATGTTAGGAAATATAACTAACATCGAACAGCGAAAACCGGACATCGAAAACTAAACCGTCCCTTCTTTCAATCTTTCGGCATTTTCGGCTATGCGTAAATGGTCAATAAAATCGCCAATCTCACCATCCATTACTACGGGAAGATTATAAACGGTATAACCAATTCTATGGTCTGTTACTCGTCCTTGTGGATAATTATAGGTACGGATTTTATCAGAACGGTCGCCCGAACCAATCATCGAACGGCGATTTCCTGCGATAGCTTCGTTCCTTTTAGCATTCTCAATTTCATACAAACGTGAACGCAAAACGGTCATTGCCTTATCAAAATTCTTGATTTGTGAACGCTCATCCTGACACTGAACTACCAAACCCGAAGGTAAGTGCGTGACTCGAACCGCTGAATAGGTAGTATTTACTGACTGTCCACCCGCACCCGAAGAACAGAAAGTATCTTTCCGAATATCGCTCATATTAATCTGTACATCCACTTCATCAACTTCAGGTAAAACTGCCACAGTTGCGGCTGAAGTATGAATTCTTCCCTGAGATTCTGTGGCGGGTACCCGTTGAACACGATGTACACCCGATTCAAATTTCATTTTTCCATACACATCTTCGCCTTGAATATTGGCCACGATTTCTTTGTAACCGCCCGAAGATGCCATCGTGAAATCAATGATTTGGAATTGCCAACCTTGATTTGAACAAAAACGCTGGTACATTCTGAATAAATCGCCCGCAAAAATACCTGCCTCATCGCCACCCGTTCCAGCACGAATTTCCATGATAATATTTTTTGAGTCATCGGGATCCGTTGGAATGAGCATTTCCTTCAAAATAGCTTCCATTTCCTCTTTTTGAGGATTTAATTCGTCCATTTCAGCCTTTGCCATATCTCTGAAATCTTCGTCTTTTTCAGTTGCAATTACTTCCTTGGCAGAATCAATATTTGACAAGACATTCTGG
>JBBAKZ010000346.1:0-530 GCA_040403275.1 Arcicella sp.
ATGCTCCAATGTTTCAGGCATAAAATTGGTAGAAATATGCGAGCGGTCTTTGATGATAAATTTACCTTTTTGCACATTCGATACATTTTTGCCAGGGTGATTGGTGAAATATCCGCCCACTAATTTTCCGTACCACGGCCAATCATATTCCGTATCGGCAGCTGCGTGAACACCCATAAAACCACCGCCCGCTTGAATATATCTTTCAAAAGCAATTTGTTGTGGCTCCGACAAGACATTTCCGGTGGTACTATTGAAAACAACGACTGTGTATTTTTTTAGATTTTCTTCGTTGAAATTGGCGGCATTTTCTGTTGTATCCACCTCAAAACCATTGGCTTTACCCATGTCTTGAATGGCTTTAGTACAAAATGGAATGGAACTATGACGATAGCCAGCAGTTTTGGAGAAAATCAATACCTTTTTTCCCCGCAAAGGATTGGAGGTTTGAGCATGAAGCATTGTAATTCCCACAGTCAAGAGGGTCAATAATGCCGATAATATACGTGTCATAAAGAAAGTATTTTTTT
>JBBAKZ010000346.1:540-3019 GCA_040403275.1 Arcicella sp.
TTTTTTGGGTGAATTGGGAAAAACAAAAATATTAGGAAAGCGTGATTTTTTTATAAAATTTTAATGTATAAAATTAACAGTAAATTATAGGATAAAGTTAATTTATCGTAGGTAATTTATTGTCAGACTTTGTATGGAAGGGATACGAACAAGTAGTTGACATTATTAATTAGTTTATAAACTCAAAAATAAAATTGCCAACTTTAGGCAGAGTTGGCAATTTTTAAATATGTTTTAAATTTATTTTTTACCCTTTTTATTCAAAGCTTGGTACCTCAAAAGTGCTTCTAAATAATAATAATCTGCATACACCAAAGGCACATCGACTTCCGATTTTGCCGGTTTAGAACCAACTGAGTGCATTAAAATGAAGTGATTATTTTCGCCCAATTTTGCTTTGTAGGCGGGCGAAGAAAGGCTTTGCAACATGGTTTCTGCCGCTTTGTAAAATCCTTTTCCATTGGCTCCTGGCATAGTTGATAATTCTAACAAAGCCGAAGCCGCAATTGCCCCTGCGGAAGCATCACGTTCTTCGTTTGGAATATTCGGTGCGTTATAATCCCAAAACGGAATTTTGTCTTTGGGTAAATTTGGATTGTTCAAAATATAACTCGCAATTTGATGGGCTTGCGTTAAATATTTCTTCTGTTTTGTTTCACGATACATCACCGTGTAGCCGTATAATGCCCAAGCTTGACCTCTCGCCCAGGCTGAATAATCAGCGTAACCTTGAGCGGTCTTCTTTCTCAAAACGGTTCCGTCTTTGTCGTAACAAATGACGTGATAAGAACTTCCATTGGGTCTGAAATGATGTTTTAACGTACTATCAGCGTGCGAAAGACAGATATTATAAAACTCTTTATTACCAGATTCACGAGCCGCCCAGAATAAAAATTCCAAGTTCATCATGTTGTCAATAATGACGGGATAATCAAAAGATTGAAATTTATTCCAAGATTTAATAACCCCCACTTTTGGGTCGAAACGAGTCGCTAAAGACTTCGCTCCCGTAAGCATGATATTTTTGTATGCTGGATTTTTGGTCAGGCGTAATCCATTTCCGAACGGACAATACAACATAAAACCCAAATCGTGCGTACCCGTATTGTATTGTTCTTTTTGAATCGCCATCGTCCATTTTTCAGCCGCTGCTTTCCATTGAGGGTCTTTGGTCTGTTCAAAAATATACCACAACGAACCGCCAAAAAAACCGCTACACCACCATTCCGTTGGCATATCTCTGGGCGAGCCGTTGGCGTTGGTAGATTGAGGTGTTTTGGTAATATCTTGATGCGATTCTAACATGCCTTGATACTGTTGAGCAGCAAAGGCAAATTCTTTTTTTACATCAATTTTTGACTGGCTTAAAGCGTTGAAGGTCAAAGAAATAAGCAATAAAATGGAAAGTTTTTTCATTGTAACTATGGACATGAGATAATATTTGATTGTTTAAATACGAAAGACATTTCGTTGTATTTTTACTTTTAGCTTTTAAAATAACGACGACATCGTTGTGGGTAATGCCGTCGTTGAAGCCAATAATTTAAAAAAAAAGGTGGCTTTATTTACTGAAAACTGCCAACTATTTCACTGCCTACTGATGTTCCTCTCTCAATAAATCATTTACCGTTTTCACAGGGTTGAACGTTAACAAAGGAACTTCCACAAAAATAGTATTCCAATTTGCCATCGAGCCATTCCAAAGTCCAGGAAGTTCTTGGGCTTTCAACGCTTTTCCATCTTTTGATTTTTGCGTGACGAAGCCCGTTTTTAAATCACGAAAATCCATCAAATCAAACTTTTTATTTCGATAATTTTTCATCGAACAAATCAAATCAACGGGATTAAAATGCGTTGATTCATTGAAAATGGCTTTTTGGGCTTCGTTGGTCATATCCACTTGGGCAGACTCAACGATTTGTAGCGAAGTGGAACCGTCCGCATTTTTACACCAAAAAGGACCTCCACCAGGCTCGCCCGTATTGGGAACAACGCCACATACACGCAAGGGACGATTGAGTTTTTTCTGATAATAAATCACTTTTTCGTTGTGATTCATTCCCATAAATCCAAGGGGAGGCAATACGCAAAGCTCTGTCTCAAAAAACTGACTGAGTTCCATCAAAAGTGGTTCAGAAGCCCATTCTTTCAGTTGGTATTGATAATCAAAAATACGATCTTGAAATTTGAGTAAAACACCCGCCAACGCTTTTTTATAAGCAATCGTTGGTTGTTTTATGCGGTCGGGAACTACATTATCAATATTTTTGATAAAAATAATATCCGCTGTAATGTCGTTCAAATTAGCCAATAAAGCACCGTGACCAGCGGGACGAAACAGTAATGAACCATCCTTTTCACGGAAAGGCGTATCGTCCATATTTACTGCAATGGTATCAGTTGAACGACGCTGTTCCGAAAAAGAAATATCAAATTTTACGTTAAATTTTTCTTCGTAAGTTGGCACAACCTTATTCAA
>JBBAKZ010000346.1:3029-3538 GCA_040403275.1 Arcicella sp.
CCATCATTATTGGCATAGCTTGCGCCTTCTACTAAATGCTCTTCCAAGGCAGTACGAGATTCATTTTCGTATTGGTGAAACTTCAAAAGTCCTTTCGGCAGTGAACCATAATCCAAACCTTTTCGAGTTAAATAATAATCAACAATTGTTTGATTGTCAGCGTTTTCTGGCAATATTTTCTTTAAGTCTTCCGCAAAAGCAAAGTCTTCTAATTTATCAAAAAACTGGTCAGTTGATTGGTCAGATTTCCCTTCTTCCAGAAAAGAAAATAAAGATTTAAACATACGAGTAGCGGCTCCCGAAGCAGGGACAAATTTTAGCGGAACGAGTTTTGAAACCTTTTTCTCGTAGAGTGCCGTTAAATTTTCTAATTGTTCATCCGTTAATTTCATTACGCCGTCGTTTAGAGTAGCGGCTTTTTGTAATTGCATAAAAGGAAAACCTTCTTTGAAATCGTTGATTTGTTGATAAACAGTTTCTAAATCAATCCCTAATTCGTTGATTTGGGT
>JBBAKZ010000347.1:0-3536 GCA_040403275.1 Arcicella sp.
CGTTGTTGATTTGAGCGTTTCGGATAGATTCGGTCATGGCAATTTGTTCCATCGAATCCCCAAATTGAAATTCTCGGCGGTCGGTATTATTTTCATCGCCCGTACCTTGATATGGCGTTCGGTGATTGCCAGAATTGCTGGTTTTCTTTAATTTACCGAAAATTTCATCCAAAGATTGTTTACGGATTGACTGTTCACCTTTTGCCGTCAAGACTTGCTGACCTTCGCCATCTTCGTTTTTTTCTTCTTTAATATAGCCTTTATCCTTTAAATCTTGGATAAAATCGGCAATTCCGTAAGATTCATCGGTTAGGTTATATTGCTTATCCAACTGCGTAATCCATGATAAAGCCTCGGAGACATTTCCCGCCGTCATCGTGATTAATTGGTTGAAAATATCAAGCAATTGGTCGAACTTGGCTTTTTTGCCATCTTCCTGTTCGGAGGGTATAAATTCTGAGAAACGATAGCCTAACATTTGTGATTTTCGATTTAGGATTTTTGATTGCGGATTTGGTCGCAGGAATAAATATTTAACAATAAAACATTATTTCAAGTTCTAAGATACAAAAATATTAAAAGGCTAATTTAACGGTCAAATCCCTAATCCCTAAAACCCAACCCCTAATTCCTATTTAATCTTTTCGCCTTTCAATTCTTCCAAAGTGGCATATTCCAAGGCTTTTTCGTGGGTTGCTTCCAAGACGACGGGCGGAGCAACCCCAGCGTCATACGCTTCTTTCCAACGAGCCGCACACAAACACCATTTATCACCCGCCTTTAACCCTGGAAATCCGTAGGCTGGATAAGGGGTTATTAAATCATTGCCACGGGCTTTTGAATATTGTAAAAATTGGTCCGTAACGATGGCTGCGACTACGTGAATACCGCTATCGTCGATTCCTGTTGAGCAAAAGCCGTCTCGGTAAAACCCCGTAATGGGTGAAGTTCCTGCTATTTGTAGTGCTGTACCAAGTACGTTTTTCTCGTCTTTCTTCGTTTGATTTTCCATTTTCTTTTTCAGATTTGTTTCTGCCACAGGTCCACAACTCGCTTTTGATTGATTGGCAAGGCTTTTGTTTTGTGCTATGCAGAAATGCGTGCAAAAGAGAAAAGCCAAAATAAATAATTTACTCATATACCCAAATTTTATTCTAGTAAAACGAATCTAAAGGTAGATTGTTTTTCTCATTAGTAACAATGCCCTGATCACTTTTGAGGTTAAGGGCTTTTATGGGTATATTTGTCGCTAATAAAACATAATAATTAAAACCTGCTGTTGTAAAGCAGATGATCCAATCAGGATTAGAGTAACCATTCACTAAAAAAATGAAAGTATTAAAATTTGGAGGAACTTCTTGTGGTACTATCGACAGTATCCAAGCGGTGTTAAGTATCATCAAAAGCAAACAAGCAAAAGGTGAGAAAGTTGCCGCAGTATTTTCAGCGATGGGTGGCGTGACCAACCAGTTATTGAGAGCAGGAGATTTAGCCTCGATTGGAGATACGACCTATTTTGACTTAGTTAAAGAGATTGAAAATCGTCATTTCACCGTTGTACGTGCCTTAATTGACGTAAAATCGCAGTCGAAAGTATTTGCCAATATTCGTACCATTATTAACGAATTAGAAGATTTACTGAAGGGTGTTTCGTTAATTCGTGAAATTTCTGCCCGTACCTCCGACCTTATCGTTAGCTTCGGGGAACGTCTTTCAACCACCTTAATTTATGAAATTCTTCATGCACAAGGCGTTGATTGTCAGTTTTTAGATGCCCGTAAAGTCATTCGTACCGATGGGAATTTTGGAATGGCAGCGGTGAATTTTGAGGTAACGAACACCCAAATTCAAACGCATTTCTCTAAAACAAAATCACTACAATTAATTACAGGATTTATTGGTTCGACTGAAAAAGGCGAAACCACAACCCTTGGTCGTGGAGGTTCTGATTATACCGGTTCAATTTTCGGAGCAGCTTTAAGTGCTGAGGAAATTGAAATTTGGACGGATGTGGATGGCATCATGACCGCCGACCCACGTAAAGTGAAAAATGCTTTCACCATTCCGACAATCACGTATTCGGAAGCCATGGAATTGACGCATTTTGGAGCGAAAGTGATTTATCCGCCTTCCTTGCAACCCGCTTTTGCCAAAAATATTCCAATTAGAGTGCTCAATACATTCAACACTGATTTTGTTGGAACGGTGGTAAATCGTGCTGCTGAACCCTCAGAATACATTATTACGGGTATCAGTTCCATTGATAATTTGGCTTTGGTCAATTTACAAGGTTCTGGAATGATTGGCGTAGCTGGTGTTTCTGCTAAATTATTTACCGTTTTAGCGAAGCATAAAATCTCAGTAATTTTGATTTCGCAAGCATCCTCCGAACACTCAATATGTTTTGCCATTGAACCTTCGGCATCGGCAGAAGTGAAAGCACTATTAGAAGAAGAATTTAAAACTGAAATTGCCGATGGCGATGTAGAAGGCATTGATATTCAAGAAAATTTGTCGGTGATAGCCGTTGTGGGCGAAGGAATGCGACGTCATACGGGTGTGAGCGGGAAATTATTTTCTGTTTTGGGTAAAAATGGAATCAATATTATTGCCACCGCACAAGCTTCGTCAGAATTGAATATTTCCGTGGTAATTGAACGGAAAGATATTTCAAAAGCCTTGAATGTTATCCACGATTCGTTCTTCTTCTCGCAAGCCAAAACGTTAAATCTTTTCTTGGTAGGAACAGGTTTAATCGGTAAAGCATTATTAGAGCAATTACAAGGACAAGAAAATTATTTATCTAAATATAAAGCCTTGAAAATCAATTTAGTAGGCGTAATGAATTCTCGAAAAATGCTCATTGACCCACAAGGAATTGACTTAGATTCGTGGGAAGATGAACGTGATTCAAAAGGAAAACCGGCAGAAATTTGGGCATTTGTAGAAGAAGCCAAACGCTTAAATTTACCCAATTCTGTCTTTGCCGATTGTACGGCTAACAAAGAAATTCATAACTATTATTTAGGATTATTTGAAGCGAACATATCGGTGGTAACACCGAATAAAGTAGCCAATTCGGGGCGTTACGAAGATTACGCTTTGTTGCACCGAACAGCGCTGAAAAAAGGCGTAAAATTCTTATACGAAACCAATGTTGGAGCGGGTTTACCCGTAATCAATACCTTACAAGGTTTGATTTCTTCGGGTGATAGATTTGAGAAAATCGAAGGCGTTTTATCGGGAACATTGTCGTATATTTTCAATAATTTCAAAGCAGGCGTTAAGTTTGCCGACATCGTAAAAGAAGCCAAAGTAAAAGGTTATACCGAACCAGACCCACGAGAAGATTTAAGTGGAATGGACGTGGCAAGAAAGATTTTAATCTTGGGTCGTGAAATAGGCTTAAAATTAGAACCAGAAGACGTTACAATAGAAAAATTATTACCAGAAAATTGCGAACAAGCCCCAACGGTTGAAGATTTTTTCAAAGAGTTAGAAGTTTCAAACGCTTATTTTGAAGCAATGGTAAACGA
>JBBAKZ010000348.1:0-2162 GCA_040403275.1 Arcicella sp.
TCATTTTTGTTTTGTATCACGAAAAACTTGAAAAGCAATTTGGTTTAGCGTTTTCCATAGTGATTTCGGTTTTAATTACTATCCTCATAATCTATATAAATCGGAAAAAACTTTGGCATCGCTACTTTAAATTTGAATAGCTTTTAAAAGAAAAAAATGGAAGAATTACAAAATATTTTGCAGCTCCTCCATTTTTTTTAAGTTTAAATATCTTCTACAAACTAAATATTTAAAGTTACGCTTTTTTCTTCCACAGATAAAAAACAGGCACACCCAAAGCCACAATTCCCAGGCCAATCCATGAAGGTACGGGTTTGTAAATCAACAGATTAACACATAGAGCTACCGCAAAAAATAGGTAAACGGCTGGAATAATTGGATAACCAAAAGCTTTATAAGGTCTTGGGGTATTAGGTTGTTTTTTACGAAGAATGAAAACGCCAAAAATCGTAAGAATATAAAATACCAAAATAGCAAAAACGGTATAATCTAATAAATCGCTGTAAGTACCCGTCAAACACAACAAACAAGCCCAAAAACACTGCATAATTAAAGACGATGCGGGAACGCCTTTTGAATTCAACTCGCCCGCTTTTTTGAAGAAAAGATTGTCTTTTGCCATGGCATAATAAACCCTCGCTCCCGATAAAATAATGCCGTTGTTACATCCGAAGGTCGAAATCATGATAAAAATGGCCATAATAATGGCGGCAGGATTTCCGAAAATCATTTCTGCGGCGGCCGTTCCAACCCGATCATTGGTAGCAAACATGATTCCCCTTCCAATTGTGTCAATCGCATTGGCTTGTCCTTGTACAGGTAACAAAGTTAAGTAGGCAATATTCGCTAAAATGTACAGAAAACTTACCGTCAAAGTACCGTACAAAAGACTCAATGGAATGTCTCTCTTAGGATTTTTCATTTCGCCCGCTGTGTAGGTCACGTTGTTCCAAGCGGAGGACGAAAACAAGGGGCCAATTAAGGCTAAACCCATGGCCGACCATAAACCAATCCCCGATAAGTATTTATAATCCAAGATTTTCCCCGTCACTTTATCCCATTGAATCGCCACTGGACTCCAAAAGTCTAAATTATTGATTTCCCACATGCCTTTTCCAGAAGTTAAGCCCACATAAATTCCTAAAATGGCCAAACTTAATAAAGCGCCAATCTTGGTTGTGGTGAAAATTAACTGCACCAATTTGGCATTTTTAACTCCTTGTACATTGATAAAAGTCAGTAATAAAATGAGGGCAATGGCTAAAAGTTGTTGGGTATTGAAAATTAAAAACGAGTGTTCCGTGCCAATATAATCAGGTAAAAGTACGCCGGTATATTTGGCAAAAGCCACGGCAACGGCGGCTATTGTGCCCGTTTCAATCACTAAAAAAGTTGTCCAACCAAAAAGAAAACCAACCAAAGGATTATATGCTTCTCGTAAATAAACGTATTGTCCGCCTGCTTTGGGCATCATCCCTGCGAGTTCACCGTAAGAAAGTGCTGATATCAAGGTAATTACGCCGGTAATAATCCAAGTGAGTAATAAATAACCGGGTGAGCCTAAGTTTCGAGTAACATCGGCGGAAACGATAAAAATTCCTGAGCCGATCATTGAGCCAATCACAATCATGGTGGCATCGGTCAGGGATAATTCTTTTTTTAGTTCTTGCGAATTTGATTCGGTCATTGATAATTGTTATTGAGTGGAATGTGAATTTACTAAAAATCTTCGGAATCATCGGTATAAAATGCCTATTCAGTGCAATCAAAAGGTATTTTATGTTGCACAAATTAATCTACAGAAACGGTCTGCTTCCCTCCTTTCAAGGCTATGGTTTTGCCATTCCAAACAAAACGGCCTTTACTATTTTCTGGTAAAGAAACATCTCCTTCAATTCCTGCCTTTCCTTTTCGCCTGAAACTTACCTTTATTTCTCCATTTGGATGCGGCATTTTTCCGTCTACATTATCCAAAATGCCCAATGCAGGCTGAACAAGTACTTCTTCAAAACCTGGAGCGTCGGGCATAATTCCACAAATAGTCGCTAAAAAATCATAATTTGGCGAAGCCGACCAAGCATGACAATCGGAACGAGTGGGTTCTTCTTTTTCTGCGAAAGTAGTTAAACCCATGTTAATCATATCTCGCCATGGTTGCAAAG
>JBBAKZ010000348.1:2172-3529 GCA_040403275.1 Arcicella sp.
TAACGTTCGCCCATTCCTACTTTTTTGAGTGCTTGGGTGAGGTAGAATTTGAAATAAAAAGTTGCTTGAATTAAGGAGTTATCGTTCAAAATTTTCTCCATCATTGCCTTTTCATTGGTTTTTGGAACGCTGTTTGAAAGCAAAGCAAAAATATTGGCGTGTTGACTAAATACCTTTTTCTCGGGTGTATCCGCAACTTCACCTCTCTCGGTATCATAACATAATTGGTAGGTGGATTTTGAAATTAAATCCGCCAAGGTTCTGTAATAAATTGCTTTCTCTTTTTGTCCGTAAGTCTCGAAAATTGCTGCTGCCTGACGTAAGGTATAAGCGTATTGAAAGGAAATAATGGACGAATTTCCGCTCGTTGCTCCCACCGGCACGCCCCCAATATCCGATTTGGCATCCCAATGCCAAGGTTTTGCCCAGTCCACAAAAGGCTACCAATTGATTGGCCCTAACATATTTTTCTGAGCATCCATTTTTCGTTCGTACCAAGCCAAGACCTTTTCGACATTGGGTAAAAGCGATTGTATAAATTTATCGTCTTTTCTGTGCATCCAATAATCGTAAGTCATTGATATCCAGTATAATGAAAAAGTAGGAATAATTTGCACCGTATTTGATGGATAACGACTTTGGGAAAGCCCTTCCGAAATAACAGAATTATCAAAATCCATTAAAGCCTTCCTCATCAAACGATCATCACCCGAAACGTACAGCGAAATAAGCGACTGAATTCGAGTATCGCCCGTGTATTGAAGTTGCTCGTAATAAGGACAGTCGAAGTAATTTTCACCTCCGCAAAGTCGAGCCGTTTGCCAACCAACTTTCCAAATATCGGACATAGATTTATCGTCTTTACTCGAAAATGAGGCTTTTTCTACGAATGGATAACCCGTTTTCATCCCGTAAAAAGAATTAATGGTCAGCGGTTCCTCTTTGGTCTCAATTTCTAATTCAATGTAACGAAACGTTCTGAACCACAAGGGTTTAAAGGTTATTTTATCCGAGCCATTGGGTCTAAAAATGTCTTGATTTCCCATGATTTTAAGCCCTGCTTTTTCGTTACGATTGCCCTTCTGTCTTTTGTCATTTATCAAGGACTCGGCATACGTAAACTGAATAGAAGAACCTTTACCACCGCTCACGGTCATGGCTGGATAAGCCACGGTTTCAAAAGTTTGGTCGAGTAAAATGGTCGTTTTTGTGTTGGCAGGAATGGTAAAAACGCCCGTTCCTTTCAACCATTTATCGTTTACTTGCTCATCCTTCAAGGTTGTAAAACGACGAATTTCTTTTAGTGGTTGACAAATTTCTTCCATACTCACGGAAGAGCAAGTGTTGGGCCGCTGCG
>JBBAKZ010000349.1:0-808 GCA_040403275.1 Arcicella sp.
GACCAATCCGGTGATTGACTTGATGGAGGAACAAAAATTAGTTACCAACAAAGGTGGAACCATGCGGTTGGGAGCTTATGCTTGTAAATTAGAGAAAAGTTCGTTGGCTCACCACGTTTATGGAAAATTAAATATTCAAGAACGTCATCGTCACCGTTATGAATTTAACAATGCTTATTTAGAAAGATTCAAATTGGCAGGCTTGATTCCAACGGGAATTAACACTGAATCTGGATTAGTAGAAATTGTTGAATTGAAAGACCATCCTTATTTTATTGGTGTTCAATTTCACCCAGAGTATAAATCAACGGTTATTACTCCAGCACCCTTGTTTATTCATTTTGTGAGGGCAGTTTTGAAGAACGCAATTCCTTTAATGAAAGGGGTAAAATAGAGAAATTGTATTTGTTGAATTTTAAAAAAGACAAGGCCATCCTTGTCTTTTTTTGTGCTTAAAATTTATTAATTGTTTTTACTCAATTTTTTACGATAATTTAGAATTAAATAAAAAATGTTATTTTTTTGTATTTTATTTGCAGAATAATATTAACTCATTGACTTAAATATTGAAATAATATTTGGTATTTACTACAATACATTCAAACAAATATTGTCAATCCTGAGTTTTGTTATTTTGTTATAAGTTAAACTTTTCTAAAAATCACATGAAAAAAATCTTCTCATTAACCCTGATTTTACTCGGGGTAGTCGGCAGTCTATTTGCCCAAGAACGTACTGGTAAGGTATCAGACGGTACAACAAATGCAGGTCTTCCAGGAGTAAATGTTACCGTTCAAGGTACTTCCAC
>JBBAKZ010000349.1:818-3520 GCA_040403275.1 Arcicella sp.
GGTTACAGATGCAAATGGTACGTACAAAATCTCTGCAGCCGAAGGTAGTAAATTAGTTTTCTCGTTTATTGGATTTACAACGGTTACACAAGCGGTTGGTGCATCAAGTACGATGAATGTTCAATTATTTGCTTCAACAACTGAATTGAATGAGGTAATTGTTTCTACGGGTAGTCGTAATTCAAAAAGGACAATGACTGATACGCCCCTTCCAATTGATGTTATTTCAGCGGCTGATTTAAGAACTACTGGTCAGACTTCATTCGACAAAGCACTTCAATACAGTGTCCCATCTTTTAATACGGTAAATACACCCGTAAATGATGCAACTTCTTTGCTTGACCCTTATGAAATCAGAGGTATGGGGCCAAGCCGTACTTTGGTTTTGATTAACGGAAAACGTAAAAACACAAGTGCTTTGTTGTATATCCAGACTTCGCCAGGTCGTGGAGAATCGGGAGCTGATATTTCGGCTATTCCACAACAAGCAATCAAACGTGTTGAAATTTTGCGTGATGGTGCTTCGGCTCAATACGGTTCAGATGCAATTGCAGGAGTAATGAACATCATTTTGAAGGACAAATTTGATTATGGCTCGGCTCAATTGACTGCGGGTATTACAGGTAAAGGTGATGGACAACACATTGGCTTTTCAGTAAACAATGGTTCAAATTTCGGAAATGGTGGATTTGTAAACTACACAATTGACTTTAGCCGTACAGCTTTGGCGAATCGTCCTGGGGTAGTTAGTGCTGAGGCAGAAGCAGATGGCGATTTAGGTTTTGGAGCTCCTTTGGCTGACGTTAAGAAATTCTTAGCTTTGAAACCAGATGCAGGAAACGTAAACGGACAACCAGAAAACACAGCGGCTAAATTTTTAATCAACGCTGGTATTCCAGTAGGGGATAATACAGAATTATATTTCAATGCGGCTTATGTTTATAAAAGAGTAAACAGTTTTGCCAACTACCGTACTCCTTACTGGAGAACAACTGACGACGGTCTTTTAACTCCTGCTGGGCAAGCGTATATTGGGTATGTGCCTAATTTTCAGGGTGATTTGAATGATTACAACGCAACAGTTGGAGTGCGTAAAGAAAAAGATGGCTGGAAAACTGACCTTAGTTTCACAACGGGTGATAATAAGCAACTTTATACCGTTTCAAACACACGCAACCGTTCATTAGGTAAAAATTCACCAACCTATTTCAAACCAGGTGGATATGAGTTTTCTAATAACATCGGGAATATTGACGTTACAAAAGCAGTTACGGATAAGTTGAATATCGGTTTTGGTTCTGAATTTCGTGCTGAATCATTTACCGTTTATGCAGGAGATACTGCCTCATTTGTGGGTACAGGAGCAGATTCATTCCCAGGAACATCACCTACTAATGCGGGAACAAATACTCGTTTCAACTTTGGTGGATATGTAGATTTGTCTTATGATATTTCAGACCAATTCTTAGTAAATGGAACGGTTCGTGCAGAACAGTACAGCGACTTTGGTAGTACAGTGGTTTATAAATTAAGTTCACGTTACAAAATCAACGATAAAATCACGCTTCGTGGTTCGTACTCTACGGGTTTCAGAGCTCCATTGTTGCACCAAATTTATCAGCAATTGGCTCAGGCGAGTTTTGTTCCAGGACAAGGTATTCAAACAAAAGGTATCGTAAATAACGTAAGTCCACAGGCATTTGCTTTGGGTGTGCCTAAATTAACGCCTGAAAAATCAACTAACTTTACTTTTGGTGTTGGTTTAAATCCTACTAAAAATTTGAGCGTTACTTTAGACTATTATAATATCCAAGTAAATGACCGTATCGTATTAGGTTCGGAAATTTCAGGAACAACCGCAGGAAACACAGCCTTGGATAAAATCTTGAAAACTAATGGTATCGTGGCAGTAAGTTTCTTTGCTAATGCTTTGAATACCAGTACATCTGGGATTGATTTTGTAGTTTCTCAGAAAAACTTGACGCTCGGACAAGGAAGATTGAACGTAAGTTTGGCGGGTAATTATACCATCGAAAATAAATATACATCGGTAAACAATCCCAAATTGATTGCAGATGCGGGCAAGTCGGTATTTGACCCAATTCAAAACGGATTATTGTTTACGTCACGTCCAAAATATAAAGCTATTTTAGGCTTGAATTACTTGGTAAAAGGAATTACGGTAAATTTGAGTAACACATTATTTGGAACAACCCATTTCCACCAAAATGGTTTGGATGATAATACAGATACAGAATTCTCTCCAGCCGTTGTTACTGACTTAGCGATTAGTATTCCATTCTCAAAATCAACCACGCTTACTTTGAATGCCAATAACTTGTTGAACGTATTGCCATCATGGGATTTTGTAAATTTGAAAACAGGTGCTAAAACGCATTATGACCCAAATAACAACGTTCCAAGCAATCCTTATTTTGCGCAGTATAACTTGATTACTTTCAACGGTCGTTATTCAAACGTAACTTATGACGGTTCTCAGTTCAGTCAATTAGGAACAATCTTTAATGCTACTTTGCAAATTCGTTTTTAATCGAAATTCAGAATAATTTTATTTTAACGCAGGTTGAGTTTTAAACTCAACCTGCGTTTGTTTTTACCCAAAATACAAATCAATTTAACCTTTAATCACAATTAAGTTTAATCGATTACCAAATACGGATAAGTCTTAGTAACAACGGCTG
>JBBAKZ010000350.1:0-3518 GCA_040403275.1 Arcicella sp.
AATGCTCTCGCCATTTTATTAGAAACATTAAAGGTATAATCCAGCGTTGTGACAGGATATGGATGATCCGTCTTAGTAATTTGGAATTCTACTCTATGATATTCTTTTACCCGAATGTCAATCAATTGCTCCAATACCTCACGCCTAATTTCGTTTACTTTTGAAATTGGCAAGAACCAATTATTTGATAATTCTACCTCAATATCCTCCACCACAAAAGGCGTATTTCCCGTTTTTGCAAGATTCTTTTTAATATTTGGTATGACAGATTCTTGACTTTTAGCTATTTCTTTCGTTGTTTGGTATGAAAGAACGTTTTGATGTCCGTCCTCATCAATGGCCAATAATTGAAAACCATCGGCTGTTTCTGTAAATTTCAGAGAAACACCAATTTTACGAACCGCACTGTTCTCTTTTTCGACCATTTTATTAAATTCAGCATCCGAATTTCGGTAAATAATCGTTCCAACCTCCAAAGCCTTAAAAGTATTTGGCACAACCAAACCATTAATGATTATATTCACTTGCGTGCCATCGGGTTCGCCGTTTTCATTGACAAAAAACAACCCATCTCCATTATTTAACTTTTCTGAATTTTCAATCACATATCCGTTTGCTTTTATTTCCAGCAATTTACCAATCAGTTGTCCTTGCGATTTAGGACTTTCCCACGAACCAATTTTTTCTTTGCGTTTATTGACGAAATAATTAGTGTAACCACGATTGAAACTTCTATCCATTTCTGGTTCGAAATTGTATATTGTTCTACCCGAAGAGGCTTTTTGGAATTTATCGGTATTATTTTCCAAAAATGAATCTAATTTTTTACGTAGGTAAGAAGTATTATTTTTTACGTAAACAATATCTTTTAAACGGCCTTCAATCTTAAAAGAAGTAACGCCCGCTTCAATGAGGTTCGGTAATTGGTCGCTCAAATCTAAATCTTTAATGGATAATAAATGGCTATTGGCGATTAAGGTTTTTCCCCCTCCGTCAATTAATTGATAAGGCAAACGGCAATTTTGAGCGCAAGAACCTCGATTGGCACTGCGTTCGCCATTGGCAACACTCATGTAGCAATTCCCGCTAAACGATACGCATAAAGCGCCTGAAACGAAGAATTCCAATTCCACCTCACTCGCTTCACTGATTTCTCGGACTTGATCCAAATTCAATTCTCTTGCCAATACTACCCGTTTCATTCCAGCATCTTTCAAGAATTTTACGTGTTTGGGGTCTCTATTATTGGCTTGCGTACTGGCATGAATCACGATGGGTGGCAAATCCATTTCCATAATTGCCATGTCCTGAACAATGAGGGCATCCACGCCAATATCGTATAATTGATAAATCAGTTTTTTACACAAATCCAATTCATTATCGTACAAGATAGTATTAATAACCACAAAAACTTGCGCCTTGAAGAGATGGGCATACTTTACCATTTCCGCAATATCCTCGATAGAATTGGTCGCATTTGATCTTGCTCCAAATTGGGGAGCTCCAATATATACAGCATCCGCACCTGCATTAATGGCGGCCATCCCTTGATAAAGGTTTTTGGCAGGGGCAAGAATTTCAACTTTCTTTTTCATTTGATGATTAAATTGTAACAGGCGACAAAATTACGGAATTGTTGAGAGAAAATTGACTTGTGCGGAAGCAAGACTTGTAAAATTTCATGAAAGATGAAGCATGAAAAACTTTTTATACCTTAAAGAGCAATCCAATATATTAGTGATTCTCGGCAAAGGCAATAAATTTCAAATCGGAAAACAAGCTATTTCCCTAGAGTTTAATACCAATTCAAACGTCTTTGTTTATCACTTAAAAATCCAATTATTACAAATTCACAATCTGTGAATAATGTAAATATTTTCGTAAATAATGTAACAAATTTTCATGATTAGTTCCTCATCTTTGTAAGAATTGAAAACGGGTTCATTCAGCGAAAAGATTTGTACACCGCCGTGTTGGGTGGAGAAGTGATTGTACACACTTTGTAGGGACAAGTGAAAATAGAAGTAACAGCGGTAACACAAAATGGAAAAAATATTCGATTAAAAAGGAAAAGGCATGCCAATTTATGACAAAAAAGATAGTTTTGGCGATTTTTATTTTGAAATATCGGTACAAATCCCAGAAAATTTGACGGAAAAACAAAAGGATTATTAGAACAATTAAAAACTACTTTGATATGAAAAATAATGAAATTACGATTTTTTCTTTGCACAATGACAAATTTATGACAAGGGATTTTGAAGAGGCTATGGAAAACACGATGTGTAAATACTCTTTAAGTCAATTAAATTTTATGGCGGATATTTCTTAGGAACATATCTTAGAGGCAGTGCAAAAATCGATGCAAGTTTGTTGTTTGGCTGGTATCAATAGTTTACACCATTTTAAGAAAGTGTATGTTTATGATACCGAAAATAGCCACGTTCAGATTGATTGGCGAATGACTAAAAAAGGATTGAATTTAATGGTCATGCAAACACCCTCCTTGAATGAACAAATGGCACGCTGGCTTTGGAAATTAGCTGATTTGAAATAAAATAGATGTTGGTGGCTTGTAATTTAAATAGAAAAAAGCAGTTTTATCATTTTTGTAATTGGATATTGAAACGATATAATGACTAAAAAAACTGTGAATTATATAATTTTTTTCAAAAATTATGTAAACCATTATCTAAAAAAAACCTTGAAATTTGTATCGATAACTTTACTGACCCAAACGCCAGTAAAATGTTATTTAACAACATTGTAATAAATTTAATAGTGGTTAGGTGTTATTCAAACGTTCTTCAATTTTGGAGAACGTTTATTGTTTTATATCAAACCCATTTATTTGTAAACGAAACTATGAAAATCCAATTTCCCATTGAAAACCCCCATGCCATATCGGTAGAAGAAATTTTGCAAATATTTCAAAGCGATGTAAATCAGGGATTGGTCGTTTCAGAAGCCAACCAAAGAAATAAAGAGTATGGGCTTAACATTTACGAAGCACAAGCACAAAAAAGCGTTTGGAAACTGATTATTGAGCAATTCCAAAGTCCAATTGTGTATTTATTGGCTTTTGGGGCGTTGGTTTCTCTGTATTTTCAAAACTATATTGAATCAGCTTCGATTGTTGTTGTCCTATTAGTGAATGCTCTAATTGGATTTCTGATGGAAATGCAGGCCCGAAGCTCTATGAATGCGCTCAAACAAATGGATGTCATTAAATCAAAAGTTATTAGAGAGGGTAAAACGGCAGAAATTGAAGCCGAAAAAATAACGCCGGGCGATTTGATTGTGCTGGAAGCTGGCGATATAATTCCCGGAGATGGCAGATTAGTCGGATCCAATCAGCTGCAATGTGATGAATCTTCTCTTACGGGCGAGTCGCTACCATCGCAAAAAAATATCGAAATTTTGGATAAAAACACCCCACTCGGCGATCAATTTGACATGGTTTTTAAAGGCTCTTCAGTGATGAATGGGAACGGGAAAGCGATTATTACCGGAATTGC
>JBBAKZ010000351.1:0-3512 GCA_040403275.1 Arcicella sp.
AAGTAATAAAAGACTTGGTTTTAGAAGAAAAAAGACGAGCAAAAGAAGGAAGAAGTGATGCAAAAATCCCCATGCGGCCCGACCACGGACATCAAATGTTGGATGATTTGCATAAAAAAACCTACCCAGGTTATTCTGCTATTGGTCGTTTGAAGGCTTTGGGTGAATTGAGGGGTTTGGAAATGGGGATCATTAAATCAATGTCATAAATTTTTATCAATATGAAAAGACGTTTGTTACTTAAATCCCTATCAGCTTCGGTTGGAGCTTTATTGGTGATGCCCGCTTGGGCAAATAATTGGAATTTGCAATCGGTCGGGATTCACAGCGCATTTCTGAGGGTGGAACAAGCCAATTTGCTTTCGGAAATTGTCAGTACCATTATTCCAGAAGGAAAAATTCAAGGGGCAAAATCTTTGGGCGTTCCCATTTTTATCGAAAAAATGATTAAAGATTGTTACGAAAAAAATGACCAAGATGACTTTAAAAAAGGCTTAGAAAATGTAGAAACGATTTCAAATGGTACTTATAATCAATCATTTATAAATTTATCGGTGCCACAGAAAGAAGAATTGTTGAAAAAAATGGAAGTTTCAACGGATGCCAAACAGAAGGAATTTTATGGGTTAATCAAAAATTTAACCATTCAAGGTTACACAACTTCTGAGTACGTAATGGTGAATTATCTCAAATATGAAATGGCTCCCGGTCATTATTACGGTTGCGTAAACGTCTAATCAATCAATAAAATGGCACATTTTAATATTGACAGTAAAAAAAATAATACCTACGATGCCATCGTGATTGGCTCGGGGATTAGTGGCGGTTGGGCAGCAAAAGAATTATGTGAAAAGGGCTTAAAAACCCTCGTTTTGGAACGTGGGCGGGATGTGAAACACGTCAGCGATTATCCCACAGCGATGAAAAATCCTTGGGAATTTGAACATCGTGGACAAGTTCCGTTGGAAATTAGAAATCAATACGGAAATTCTCGCTCGTTTATGCGGGAAGAAACGTTGCATTGGACGATTAAACCCGATGAGCAACCCATTATTCAAGAACAACCTTTCACTTGGACTCGTGGCTATCACGTGGGTGGAAAGTCTTTACTTTGGGCAAGACAAACCCAACGTTGGAGTGATTTTGATTTTGAAGGACCAAAACGGGATGGTTTTGCCGTAGATTGGCCCATTCGCTACGCTGATATTGCGCCGTGGTACAGCCACGTGGAAAAATTTGCGGGTATTTCGGGCAATAAAGACGGCTTACCCGAATTACCAGACGGTGAATTTTTAACCCCTTTTGAATTAAGCTGTGCCGAAGAACATCTGAAAAAATCCCTTGCCAAAAATTATCAGGGTGGTCGTCATCTAATTCAAGGTCGGGCGGCGCATATTACGGATGCCAAACAAATTCATTACGACCAAGGTCGTGGTCAGTGTCAGAACCGTAATTTATGCGTTCGGGGTTGTCCTTACGGTGGTTATTTTAGTAGCAATGCTTCCACTTTGCCGTGGGCGGCCAAAACGGGTAAAATGACGCTTAGACCTCATTCTGTGGTACATTCTATTATTTACGATGAGAAAAAAGGGAGAGCAACGGGCGTAAGAGTGATTGATGCCAACACGATGGAAGAGACTGAATATTACGCCAAAATTATTTTCGTAAATGCCTCTGCCATCAATTCCAACGCCATTTTACTCAATTCTACTTCCAATCATTTTCAGCAGGGTTTAGGCAATAATAATGGTTTGATGGGTAAATTTTTAGCCTGGCACAATTACCGTGGAAAAGCCAATGCGGAATTCGACGGTTTGCAAGATAAAAAAACGGACGGAAAAAATCCAAGCAATGGCTATATTCCAAGGTTTAGAAATATTCATAAACAAGAAACCGATTTTCTGAGAGGATACGCCATTGGCATCGGCGGTGGACGTGGGTATGGTTCAAGTCGGGATGGGATTGGCGAAGATTTGAAAAATTCTTTACTCAATCCACAATTGGGAAAATGGTATATGAGTGCGTGGATGATGGGCGAATCTGTGCCAACGGAGGCAAATCACATTCGATTATCAACCGACCAAAAAGATAAATACGGAATTCCTCAAATTATTTTATCGGCAAAATGGACGGAAAACGATGATAAAATGGTCAAAGATTTTACCGAACAAATTACTGAAATGTTCACTTTGGCAGGTTTTACAAACGTAAAAGCCGTTGATGCTCACTCAAATCCGGGCTCGGATATTCACGAAATGGGTGGCGTAAGAATGGGAAAAGACCCTAAAACATCTCTATTAAACGAATGGAATCAATTGCATGAATGTAAAAATGTCTTTGTAACCGACGGTGCTTCGATGACTTCGACTGGAACACAGAATCCATCTTTAACGTACATGGCTTTAACGGCTCGTGCGGTTGATTATGCCGTGAAAGAAATAAAAAAAGGACATTTGTAATGCTCGTGGATTAACTTCTCGAAAGTTTAACCCACAATGGAATTGTTTCGGGAAGTTCAACGGTAGATAACTGATCCTTTTAAATTTACAATTTCCTTAAATTCTCTTAAATTCTCTTGAAAATACAATAAAATGCTTAAAATAACCAGCCTACTTTTCTTTTCAATCCTATTTTTCAAAGCCAATGCCGACGACGGTTATCGACTTTGGTTGAAATATGATTTATTGAAAAATGCTTCGCAAAAAGCTGAATATAAACGATTTACAAACTTTGTGGATAATCAATTTGGCGAATCTGTTATCGTGAATACCGCCCAAAAAGAACTAAAAAACGGTCTTGCAGGAATGTTGGGTATCGCTTTACAAAATTCTTCAAAAAAGGTAGGAGGCATCGTTTTGAAAAAAGATTCTAATATCGCTAAAGAGGGCTATAAAATTCAACAGGTTGGCAGGAATATTATCATTTCGGCACAAACTGATAAAGGGATTTTATACGGCGTTTTTGATTTTCTCAGACAAATTCAAATGGGAAGTGCCATTTCAACAATCAATATTTCCAGTTCTCCCAAAATCCAACTACGGATGCTCAATCATTGGGATAATGTATTGGGAACGATTGAGCGAGGTTACGCAGGTTCGTCGCTTTGGAAATGGTATGAATTACCCGAAAATATTGACCCACGTTACCTAGCATATGCCCGTGCAAATGCATCTATCGGCATTAATTCAGTGGTTTTAAATAATGTGAATGCCAGTGCAAGATTTATGACGAAAGAATATTTAGCGAAGGTGAAAGCCTTGGCCGATGCGTTTAGACCTTACGGAATTCAGGTATTTTTATCGATAAATTTTGCGTCACCCAAGATATTAGGCAAACTAAAAACCTCCGACCCGCTCGACCCGCAAGTACGAACATGGTGGCAAAATAAAGCCAAAGAAGTTTACAGTTTTATGCCAGATTTTGGGGGATTTTTGGTAAAAGCCAATTCAGAAGGTGAACCTGGGCCACAGGAATTTGGTAGAACCCACGCCGACGGAGCAAATATGCTTGCC
>JBBAKZ010000352.1:0-3507 GCA_040403275.1 Arcicella sp.
AAACGTGAAAGATACTCCAGCTTTACTTTTGGCTAATGTTGAAATGGCGTGGCGTTTTGATAGTAATTATGAGACCAATTACAAAAGGATAAAAAATGATAAAGGGAAAGATAAGAAAGACAAGAAATCGAAAAAAGAAAAAGGAAAAAATCGTAAAGACGAAGTAGAATTAGAAAAGACTAAATAATGATTACCATAGTTGAAGCCAATTCAAAAAAGCTAATTAAGGAGTTTGTTAATTTCCCTTTTGCCTTATATAAAAATCATCCTTATTGGGTTCCGCCATTAATCAATGATGAGTTGGAAACCTTTGATAAAACTAAAAATCCAGCGTTTACATCTGCGGAAGCAAATTTCTATTTGGCCTATCAAGACAATAAAGTGGTAGGAAGAATTGCTGCTATTATCAATTGGGATGAGGTTAACGACCAGCAAAAAAAGAAAGTGCGTTTTGGCTGGTGGGATGTTATCGATGATACTGAAGTAACCAAAGCCTTGTTGGAGAAAGTATACGAATTAGGCAGAAATAACAATTTAGCATATGTCGAAGGACCAATGGGTTTTTCAAATTTAGATAAAGTCGGAGTGCTCACCGAAGGTTTCGATGAAATAGGCTCCATGATTACGTGGTATAACTTTCCTTACTATAAGGAACACTTAGAAAGATTGGGTTATGTAAAAGAGAAAGAATATCTCGAAAATAGATTCCCTTTTTCAAATGTTAAAACAGAATTCTTTGTAAAACCAAATGAATTAATAAAAAGACGCTACCAGCTTACAGCACTTAATTTTACCAACACAAAAGACATTATGCCTTATGTGGATAAGATGTTTGATTTGTTTAATGCTTCCTATGCTAGTTTGTCTTCTTTTGTTGCTATTACAGAAATTCAAAAAGAATATTTCAAGAAAAAATACATCAGTTTTATCAATCCGGAATATATTAAGTTTGTGATGGACAAGGATGATAATATGGTTGCTTTTAGTATTGTGATGCCAAGTTTTTCAGAGGCCTTACAAAAAGCAAAAGGGAAGTTGTTTCCATTTGGATTTTATCATTTGCTTAAAGCGAAAAAAGAAAGCAAAGACGTGCTTTTTTATTTAATAGGCATTGACCTCGAATATCAAAGCAAAGGAGTTACGGCGATAATTTTTAATGAATACTATACTACTTTTAAAGAGAAAGGAATTCAAAACTGTATACGAACACCTGAATTAGAAGACAATCATGCGATACACAATATGTGGAAACATTTTGACCCAGTTACTTTCAAAAGAAGAAGAACCTATAAGTTTGATTTATAATCGCGAAAACGAATTGTAAGTAATTTTAAAACAAAATGTTACTTTTTTTCGCCTATAAAGGTATAATTAAATACGATTTAAACCGACTTTAAACAAAAAAAGAAAGCCCCCACCAAGGGGCTTTCCTGACAAAAGGACAATAAATATTTTGTTATCCGGTTTGCACCTGATTAACACTATTTACCGCTCTTAACAATATTTCCTGTACTTTATCGCCTAAGTCGCTTAAGCCGTCTTTAGTGTTAGTAACATAGATATTTGTACCATCTTGCAACTTTCCAATAGTTATATTAACAGTTGTCATTTTGGAGCCTCCTCCGGTAATAGAATCGCCTTTACTTACATTTGCTCCCGCTCCGCCTTTATCTGGCTGATTAAGGGCGTTTTTAGCCCTCCAATTATCATAAGCCTCAGTACTTCCTGCTTTATTGGTTGCACCTCCTGTTGAGCTAAATTTCTTCTGTAGAGCTTTGAAGTCCTTAGATATTCCATTCGTATCAACTTTTATGCCAACTTGACTAAATTCGTTTTTAGCCTGTAATGCACTATCAGCCATTTTTTTGTAACCGTCCGTTATCGATTTTTTCCGGGCTTCAACTGAGGAATTTAATCCGGCTAACATTTTTTGGTTTTCTGAGCTATCGCCAATCCCAACGGCTTCCTTAAATTTATACCAACCGATTTTAATATAGTCAATTCCAACCATTATAGCTTGCACAACAGTATTGAAATTAGCTTTTACATATTCGGTATAAGCCTGCCAAAGGAACTTTGCACCGTTTACGGTATGCTTCCAACTTTCGCCCCAACCGCTCGTATATTTTACAACCATTCCAATAACTGTAATAATTGCCATAATTCCTAAAACAATCCACCCCAAAGGCGACATTGCAAAAGCAAGGTTTAAAAGTGTCCAAGCTCCAACAGCTCCCATAATTACACCGGAAAAAGGTCTTAACCAATCAATTATAGTTGTCAAGCCAATAGCTAATAGGTTTACCCAAACCATTACCTTACTAATTACATTTCCAAAAGCTCCTATTATATCCCCGGCAGATGAAAAACCAAAGGCAGACTGTAAAAACATCTTAATGGAACTGACTAAAGGGCTTAGTACACTACCTAAATTTTCAAAAAATGCGTATATACTCGGTATATAGGTGGAAACCGTCGCCAAGCCCTGACTTAGCATATTTATAGCTCCAGAAAACACCTCCCCGGATTTTCCACCAACGGAAACTAAGAGCATATTCCAACTATCTTTTAGATTGGAAATTTTTCCGCCTAACGTTCCCGAAATCGCATTCATTGCCCCGGCAACTCCCGGCATTTTACCATATTCCAAAATAGTTTTTGCAATGGCTTGTTGATTGTTTTCAACCGTTTTTGTAACGCCTTTGAAAGAAAAGGAAACCATATTACCGTGCTTTGAGGCTTGGATTCCAAATTCTTTCATTCTTTCAAACTCCCCGGTTTGAGCGTCCAAAATTCCCTCGGTTAATTGGTCAAATCCTTTGCCCTGTGAGGCGGCTAAATCCCCAATATTCCTAAGCTCATCTTTTGTGGGATTGAAACCTCTATTGACTAACTTAACAAAAGAGCCTGTCAAATCGTCAAGTTGATACGGCGTTTTAGCCGCAAAATCGGTTAGCATATTTAGGGCGGACTTGCCAACCTCCGCCGAACCAAATGTATTGGTTAAAACCGCATCAAATTTTTCATATTCGCTCCGGGCATCAATGACCTTTTGAGTAAAAGCCCAAACAGCTCCAACCGCAAAAACACTAACTAAAACGTTTTTTAATCGACCCATTGAGCCAACTAATTTACTTGATGCCGTTTCAGTTTGCCCAAGACCTCTATTTAAATCCCCTACGTTGTTATTGGTAATGCCTACCTGCTTTGCAATATTGCGGAGTTCACTCCCCGCCATATCCCGCATTTTAACTATAAATTCATAAGCATTCATATTTTGGGTTTTTATTTATTATACGTTTGTCCTTCCCCTCTAATAATAGCCTCTATGGTTCTATTAGATAAGTAAAACTCCTTTGCCAATTCATCCAAAACGGCGTTTGTTCGCCATTTTGGATTCTTTTGGGTAATTTGTTGAAATCTTAATCTAACCGCAATGTTACGTTTTACTAATATTTCGTTTCTTTTTGCCATAAATCAATATTTGAGTTTATGCAATTTTTGCGG
>JBBAKZ010000353.1:0-3503 GCA_040403275.1 Arcicella sp.
GGTCGATGATGACCGCTTCTTTGGTTTCGTCGTACAAAACGTAAGTATTTTCGCCGAAAGGATTGAATGTGAAGGTTTGGACTTGTATCATAAATGGCTATGAGCTTTTAGCTATTAGCTTTGGGTTAAGAAAGAAGACAAATATACAAAAATCTATTGTGATTGAAATGGTAAAATAATTTACCCAATCAAAAATATGGTTGGTTTCTTATGTAACTCTGGCTTCTTTGTTTTCCACTGATTCACGGTTTTTGTCTGAATTAACTCGTCTGGAGCCGTAATATTACAGGCAATACAAAGCAATGTATCGGGCTGACAAGTATTTAATAAATCTTCTAAAAACGAATCATTCCGAAAAGGCGTTTCCATAAAAATCTGGGTCTGCTGCTTTCTGGAATCAGTTTCTAAGACTTTTATCTTTTTAGCTCTATCCATTTTATCAATCGGTAAATAACCGTGAAAAACAAAAGATTGCCCCGAAAAACCCGAACCCATTAGAGCCAATAGAATCGAAGAAGGGCCAACTAAAGGAATTACTTTAATCCCGATTTGATGAGCCACTTTAACGGCCAGCGCACCGGGGTCAGCAATTCCTGGACAACCTGCTTCTGAGATTACGCCAATGTCTTGATTTGGAGGAATTTGTTTATAATATTTACGAATTTGCTCAATATTCGTATCCTTATCCACTTCAAAAAAATGCAGTTCGTCAATGATTTTTCCAACTTTCAATTCACTAATAAATCGGCGAGCCGTACGGATATTTTCCACGAAATAATAATCAGTAGTTTTGATGACCTCCTTAATTTGAGGACTTAAAACAAACCCCGATGTTTCCGGAGCGAGTATGGTTGGTATTAAATATAGCATTTTGTTATTTTTCGGTAATGGAAAATCGTTTTACAATTTCTAAAAACTCTTTTGGCTTATCCGCCTGTACCCAATGTCCTGCTCCTTCAATGGTTATAAGTTCGTACTCAGGAAATAATTCCCAAATTTTACGTTCATCTTCGGGTTGAATATAATGCGATTCTGAGCCTCTGATAAATAAAACTGGTCGATTTACAGCGTGTTCGTTGGATAATTCAAATCCTATAATATCAATATTTTTAGTAATGACTGGCACATTGATGCGCCAATCAAATTCGTTGTTTTTTGCTGGATTTCGCCAAAGGTTTTTCAATAAAAACTGTCTTACTCCTTCGCTCTCCTCAAATCGTTTCAATAGTTCGTTGGCTTCCGTTCTGCTTTTCAATGTTTTCAAATCAATCGAAGCCAAACCTTGCAAAATTAAGGTATGATGAACGGGATAAAACTTTGGAGCAATGTCTACCACAATCATTTTCAAGAAACTATCCGGATAATTCATGGCAAATTGCATAATAGTCTTCCCTCCCATCGAATGCCCAATCAGAATTGGATTTTCGAGTTTATGGTCATCAATAAATTCTTTTAAATCTTCTGCCATGGCATTATAATCAAAAGTATCACTCCGAGGCGATTGTCCATGATTACGTTGGTCGAGCATATAAACTCGATTCGTTTCACCCAAAATTTTTCCAATGGTTAGCCAATTGTCGGAAGTGCCAAAAAGACCATGAAGAATAATAATTGGCGTTCCATTTTCGCCGGTTTGTCTATAAAAAAGTTTCATCTAATTTAATGCTAAAATATATTCCACACCCAAAATTACGATTTACCGATTGTGATAATCTACTGCAACTATCATAGAAATAAGTCCTATTCACCACAAAGTTAAAAAGTATATTCTTAAAAAAATACTAAAATGATAGAGTTAAAAATAACTAAGTTTATTTAAAATAAAAAATGAATTCAGTAAAAACAAAATGTTGTTTTTTAGAGTTTTTCTTATATAAATCCTATAAATCAAGGTTTTGACTCTTGGATTTTTACATTTTCTTAATAATGCCCTGTTGTTGTTGCTAAAAAAATGTTGTTATTTTGCATTCATATTCACTCATTCAAATTCTAATTAAATTCCAAATTTTAAATCATGAAGAAATTCTTTACCACTAAGATAGTTTTAGGAGCCGTGTTTGCTCTTTTTACTGTCCTTTCCAGTGTGCAAGTTTTCGCTCAGACTACTGCTGCTATCTCGGGTACAGTTTTAGATGAGAAAGGCGAAGGCTTACCTGGTGCGAACGTAATTGCCATTCACGAGCCAACGGGTTCACGTTATGGTGCTGCTACTCGTGCTGATGGTCGTTTCAACATCGTAAATATGCGTGTTGGTGGTCCTTACAAACTAACCATCTCTTTTGTTGGTTATAAAGACGTAGTTAAGACAGGTATTAATCTTACACTCGGACAAGATTTGCGTGTTAATTCAAAATTAGAAACGGCACAAGCCCAATTAGAAGAGGTTAAAGTTGTGGCGGCTCGCAGTTCAGTTATCAACTCAGGGCGTACTGGTGCGGCAACAACTATTGGAAACAAGCAAGTTACAACACTTCCAACCTTGAACCGTTCATTGACCGACTTTGCCCGTCTTGATCCACGTTCATCTGGTGGTTTGAGTTTTGCTGGTCGTAATTCTGCCTACAACAACATTACCGTTGATGGTGCATTTTTCAATAACTCATTTGGTTTGAGTGGAACTATCGGTGGACAGGCAGGTGCACAGCCTATTTCGGTTGATGCAATTGACCAATTCCAAGTAAACATTGCTCCGTTTGACGTTCGCCAAGGTATGTCTACGGGTGCAAACGTAAACGTTGTTACCAAGGGTGGTACAAATGAATTAACCGGTTCTGTTTACGGATTTAATCGTAATCAAGACTTCACCGGAACAAAAGTTGGTGGTGTAGATTTATTAGACCTTTATCCGAAAGACAAAGGCTTTCCATTAGCTTTGAAAAGTAACACAACTCAATTCGGTGGTCGTTTAGGTGGAGCTATTATCAAAAACAAATTATTCTTTTTTGTAAGTTACGAGCAGGAAACAAAAACTGATCCTGGTACGACTTTCCAACCAACGGTTGATGGTGTAGCGGCTGACGTTACTACTTCGGCAGTTAAAAAAGCCGACTTAGATAAATTGGCAAGTTTCTTAAAAGAAAAGTTTCCAACGTATACCTTCGGAGACTACCAGAACTACGATAGATTGAATGAAAGTAAAAAATTCAACGCTCGCATTGACTGGAATATCTCGGACAAACACAAATTAACGTTAAAGTATAATACTTTACGTTCTTCATCAGACCAACCACCAAGTGGTAGAGGTGCTAATAATCAACAGCTTCCTTTCCAAAGTTCTTGGTACAGAATCATTAATAATTTAGATTCTTACGTGGCTGATTTACAGTCGTCATTTGGCGGAAAAATTGCCAATAATTTAAAGGTAGTCTATACACAATTACGTGACTCAAGAGCAACTCCTTATTTAAATAATCCGTTTCCTTTGGTTGATATTCGTAATGGTGTTGGTACACAGGTTTCTACTACTTTTGGCTACGAGCCTTTTACTGCTGGTAACTTGTTGG
>JBBAKZ010000354.1:0-3482 GCA_040403275.1 Arcicella sp.
AAGGTATCTCCTTGAAAATCAAGTGTTTTGGGGTCTATAATTCCATCGTAAAAAATATGCGGAACGTCTTTTCCAAACTTCAATTTAAGTCGAAACATCAAGCCCATTCTTCCCTTGCTAGTTGGACGAATATATTCCCGTTCATACTCATTATCATGAATGCTGATAGCGCTTGGATAGGGATAATATTCCGTATCTGTTACGGGTCTTTCGGTCATATAATAACTTATAATTCCGGTGCCAATTGTTTTATTATTGATAATTCTATTCTGGAAAATTTCCACGTTACTCGCTGCCAACAATAAAATGCCCGTTCCATCCGAAACACTCGCCACAATATTTCCTTTGGGTGCAAAATTCAAGAAATTATTATCGTGAATATAGTTGTTGTAAATCTTACAAAAACCGCCTTTTTTCTGGACTAAATCGGGCAAATCAAAAACCAACACGCCGCCCGTATTTTCGTAAGCCTCACAATCGTGCACACTCGCATACAAGGAATTCTCAATTTCAATACCCGCCACATTGTGATAAGCTTTTGAGTTTTTTACTTCAATATTTTTGGATTGTCCTACGTAAATTCCCGCATCGGATGCGCCAATAGCAATGCAATTATCGATCATAACTTCTTGACATTGCACTGGATATAACCCATAACCGCCATTTTTGGCTGAAGGAGTACCCGTCCATTCCACTTTTACATTTCTGAAAGTAATCCCTTTGACATTCATCGTTTTTATTAAATCTCCCTTTGAATCTTGAAGCGTCATATTCTCAATCGTGATATTTTCACCGTTTGAAATTCTTAGGCCTTCTGCTCCTTCCGTTTGTCCTTTAAAACTAAGAATTGTCTTATCAATTCCTTTTCCTCGAATGACAATATTTTTCTTATCTTCCATCGAAAGACTGTTTGAAAAAGTAAAAGTTCCTTCCTCCAAATCAACGACTGAACCATTTTCAGCCATGATTAACTGCGTTTGGATTTTCTTCTGAATGTTTCGTTGCGTAAAGCCCATTTGTAGACTCATAAGCAACACGGTGATTGTAAGTATATTTTTCATTGGATTGTTGTTTTTCTTGTAACCCGATCCTGGGCGGCACGCCATAAATTTACTCAAATTCTACACAAAACAAAAATTCCCACAAGCGTCAAATACACTTGTGGGAATTTTATTAAATATTACTAAAAAAATAGCTTTTAGCTTATTTACTTGATTTTTTTCTTGTTGTAGTTTTAGCTGGCGATGCTGGTGCAGGAGCAGCTGGTGCTGTTTTAGTTACCGATGCTGCAGGCGCTGCTTGAGCTGGAGCTGGTTCAGCCCCTTTTTGATTCACTTCACCTTTGATTGATAATACAATTTGTGGTGTTTCTGAATTACTGATAACCGTTACTGTTTTGGAGAAATTACCTGGGCGACCTTGCGAATTGAAAGAAGCTGTTACTTTTCCTGTTTTACCTGGCATGACTGGCTCTTTTGTCCAGTCTGGCGTTGTACAACCACAAGATGCTTGTGCATTTGAGATTACTACGGGTGCAGTACCTGTGTTTGTAAACTCGAAAGTATGCGTTGCTTGAACGCCTTCTTCTATTTTACCAAAATCATGAGATTCGGTTTTGAATTTGATAACTCCTTGTGCGTTTGCAAACGTAGCTACGAACAAAAATGCGAATACGCAAAATAATTTTTTCATGTCTAATGCTGATTTGTTGTTTATGATTTTGATACCTTTTGTTGTATATTGAAGATTAATACACAATTTTAATTTAAAAATATTTAGAATTGATTGATTCTGAATATATATATATTGGGCAAAATTTCAATAACATCTCCTTAAAAAATATACTGGAAACCCATTGCTAAATATGCATATCGCAAAGCTATTCTCAATTCCACGAAACAAAAGTATATGCTTTTTATACTTTAGCAAAATCTTTGCCAATCTTTAACAAATCATTAACAATGCGTATAAATTCTTGGTTCGATATGCTGTGTTTGTTGTACTAAGTATTTTTTTGTATTTTTGAGGGGAATTTCGACTAATAGTTATCGGTTAATTTTATTAGTCCGTCCTTGAATACAATTGGTAAATATAGTTTTGACCTGTTAACTGATAACCAATTACTTAACCTATAAAACAATACACTCCATTATAACCCATTAAACCCATCTCCTGCCTTGGAAAAAGAATTACTATCAGAAACGATTACCTTTACCAAAGAATCTGTCTTGGTTGATTATCAACTTGCTCGTATGAGTAGGGAATGTAGTTTGTTGGTCAGGAAAGAGGTTTTTGCAGGAAGGGCCAAGTTTGGAATTTACGGAGATGGCAAAGAAATGTGTCAAATTGCCCTCGCTCGTGCCATGCAAGCGGGTGATTTTGTTTCGGGATATTACCGTGACCAAACTATCGTAGCGGCCGTTGGCGACATGACTTGGACCCAGTATTTCTCCCAATTATACGGACATCCAGACATCGAATTCGATCCTCATACGGGCGGACGCACCATGAATAATCACCATGCAACTCGTTGGTTGGATGCGGAGGGAAACTGGCTTGACCAAACAAAATTATACAATTCTATCGGAGGAGTTTCTTCAACGGCGGGGCAAATGCCACGAGCGGTTGGCGTAGCTTATGCTTCAAAATTATACAGACAACTCACTGAATTACAGGAGATTTCAAATAAATTTACTCGAGGTGGTAATGAAGTTTGTTTCTCAACCATCGGCGATGCTTCCACCTCGGAAGGCATGTTTTTGGAATGTATCAATGCCGCAGGGGTTTTACAAATCCCTTTGGTGATGTCGGTTTGGGATGATGGCTACGGAATTTCTGTTCCTTCCAAATTTCAGACTACAAAATCTTCCATTTCAAAAGCTTTGGCAGGATTTCAACGCAATAGAGATGGTGAAGGACTTGAAATCTTTACGGTTAAAGCATGGGATTACGTGGGTTTAATGGAAACTTACCAAAAAGCTGCCGCCTTAGCCCGTGATTTTCATATTCCATCGTTGGTTCACGTTGAAGAAGTTACCCAACAACAAGGACACTCTGCCTCAGGCTCGCACGAACGGTATAAATCGAGCGAAAGACTGCAGTTTGAACTCGACTTTGATTGTAATGCTAAATTCCGTGAGTGGATTTTTGCGGAAGAATTTGCTACCGAAGAAGAATTACAACTCATTGATAATACATGCGTTAAAGCTGCCCGTGCTGCCCAAAAAGAAGCTTGGAACGCCTACATGGAATCGGTAAAACCTGAGCGTGAGGATGCCCTTTCATTCATGTATCAAGCGGCTTCGGAAAGTAAAAATGGTTTAGAAATTAAGGCAATTGCTGAAGATTTACGCAAAGCAATCAATCCGATTCACCATGAAAATATAATCGCTGCCCGTAAGGTTTTAAGGGCATTACGGTTTGAAGAAACCTCAACAAAACAAGGCTTAAAAGAATGGTTGGCAAAAACTGCTAAGAGGAAT
>JBBAKZ010000355.1:0-3473 GCA_040403275.1 Arcicella sp.
TAATGGTAAAAAAGACAACTCAACATTACCGATGGGAACGTATTATTATGTCATAAAAACGGGCGATGATGTACCTACGCTCACGGGATATGTAACGCTTGTGCGAGGGGGGCAATAAAAAAACACAACGGGTTAAAACCCGTTGTGTTAATTAGAATTTCGTTATTTCATCCAATAATCCACCACAAAAACTTTATCCATGTGTGGTTTCAAAACGGTTTGAAAATCTTTATGAGCTTGATGTTGTTGATAATCTGCCGCATCTTTTTCTGATTTAAAACTCAAGATAAAACAATGCGTAAAACCTTGATCAAAATGTTCTTGGCTCATATTTACGCCCCATTCAAAAGCTGCAATTTGAGGTACTTTTCCGTATAACGCCGCAAAAGTTTTAGTCACTTTCTCAACATCTTCGGGCGAAGAAGTATCTTTAAATTTAAAAATTACCACGTGACGAAGTAATTTCTGATTATGCTTTTTCTGAGCAAACGTAGCGAAACTCATCGCTAATAATAAACTAACTAAAATAGTGATTTTCATGAGATTTGTTTGTTTTTGTTTAGCCACCAAGATGAGTTGTTATTCGTAATTTGATGTTCGTTGTTCGGCAATTAACCATCTGATAATCAAATATTTACTCCAAATAAAAATTTGTTTTAATCGAATTGATAACTTACTAAGAATTGTGTTTGAAAATTTCAAATATACCCTTCAAAATAAATCATTTAGAGACTTGGTGGCAAAATAATTTAAAATAAGTCCATTGGATTATCCACGAATCTGTAATTTTCGTTAAAATTATCTATTAAAATCATATCTTCTGGACTGATTTGAAAGTCAAAAACATCAAAATTTTCCTTCAAACGAGCCAAATTAGAAGATTTTGGAATGGCTGAAACGCCTCTTTGCAAAATCCAACATAATATAATTTGGGCGGGTGTTTTCTGATATTTATGCGCCATTGCCAAAAGTTTTGCATCCGTCATTCGTTCGCCACGCACCAAAGGCGTGTAGGCCTGCAACTGAATTTGTTTGGCTTCACAATAATTCAATAAATCTTTCAAAAATAAATATGGACTAAATTCTACCTGATTTAAGGCTGGCGTAATATTTCCGTAAGTTGCCAATTCATCCAAAAATGGAATCAAGTAATTTGCCACGCCAATGGCTTTTATCCGACCCTCCGCATAGAGTTTTTCAAGTGCCAACCAAGTGTCTTTGCGGGTGGATTTAAGGGGCCAATGAATCAAGTATAAATCTATATAATCACAATTTAGTTTTCGTTGACTTTCATCAAAAGCTCGCAATGTGTTGTCGTAACCTTGGTCATCATCGTGAACTTTGGTGGTGATAAAAAGCACATTTCTGGCAATCCCACCTTGTCGAATAGCATTCCCAATCTCGATTTCATTTTTATACATCGCCGCCGTGTCGATGAGCCGATAACCAATTTCCAAAGCCCAAGAAACGGCTTTTTCAGCTTCTTGATTGTACATATCATACACCCCAAGCCCCAACAAAGGCATCTGGATTCCGTTGTTGAGTTGTGTATAAATATTTTTATCTATTACCATGATATGCGCAATTTATTTTCGATGTTCGTTTTTCAATATTTGTGATTCGTTTTTAATCATTTTACCGAAAAACGAGCTTCAAACATCGATACTACCATTTTTCAAGTCCTAATAATTTTTTCCCTAATTCACTCAATTCGGCGGTTTCATACTTTGTTTGTTCCCAGTTTCGAGGGTCGCCCGGAAAGGCATAACCTTCTGGAGCAATCCGGTTTTTCCAAGAATTTATCCGCCATTCACGCATAGAATCATTGTCTTCTTCGGCGGGCATCATCGAAATATATTGAGCCATTCTCACTTTATCCTCGGAATTATTAGGGCGAATTCCATGGGGAGTTGTACTATTGAAAATCAATAAATCACCCGCTTCCAATTTCACTCGGTCATATTTTCCTTCAAATGCCGAAGTATCAGGCTTAAAGCGATTACGGTCTTCGGGTTGGGTTAATTTCCAAGTATCATATGTTCTAAATAGTTCTGGAATACATTGAAAACCACCCATATTTTCATCCGTTTGATCGGCAAGTGCCAGAACCCCTTGTACATTTTGTGGTTTAGTTTCTGGGTCATAATCCCAGTGAATAAATCCTTTATATTCAAATCCTGGGCGAATTGGAAAATTTAAATTGGCTCTATCAATCGTAACCCACAGTTTTCAGTTCCCCAAACATCCGTAAAAGCATCGTGCACTCGCTCCATTTGACGATTATTCCACAGATGTTGATGATTATAAACTTCAACCATACCCGTATTAGTTAATTCTTTCATCATCATCTCCGCCCGTGGTTGGGTGTACCACGTTGATTGATCGTTAGGGTCTTTTTCTTCAAATTCCCACAAAAAATTTACCGTTTGCAAAGCCTGTTCTCTCGGCACGGCATTTTTAATAATTACGTAACCATTTTCTACCCAAAAAGCCCAATCAGTTTCGCTCAAAACCTTCAACGGTTTACCATTCGAGCGGTCGTTGAGTTTAAGGTGACTGCTCGTTGCGCTTGAGGGATTGCCAGGAATATCCTTATGATTGGTATTAGGCATCATCGTTGGCAACGCCATAGTCTTTTCAGCGAGTTCCATGATAGTTTATATTTTTGTTTGAAATAATGATACAAATTTATGTAGTTTTATGAAAGGAATGTTAGCACAATTATTGCCTATTTTTGAATAATATTGATATTTATTGGTGTATTTCCTAAATTTATTGTAAAAATAAGTGGATTTATAAAATATTTCAGGTTCAAATACAGTTGTAATTATTCAAAAAGAGTGAAATAATTTAGTAGAAAAACCTCAAAATTACAAAACGATGGAAATACAATTTGAAGAAATTAAACCTGATACGGAAAGCTCTTTTAATTTAATGGTTAATCCGAAATTAAGTGATTTTTTTTTCTGGCATTTTCACCCAGAATTTGAGTTAGTTTATATTCAAGGTGCAAATGGGACTCGCCATGTGGGCGAGCATATATCGCAATATGAAGACAGTGATTTGGTTTTTATCGGCTCAAATATTCCGCATCTCAATTTTGATTATGGGGTAAAAACTAATTATGAAGAGGTTGTGGTACATATTAGGCAAACTTTCTTAGGAAATGCTTTGGCTAACACGCCCGAATTATCGAAGATTAATCAACTTTTTGAAAATGCTAAATTGGGCATTGCATTCAGTCACGAAACAAAAAAAAGATTAGCTGAAAGACTGATGAAATTGCCATTATTAACAAATTTTGAGCAGTTTTTAGAAATTTTGAGTATTTTTCAAATCTTGGCAAACGATGAAGATGCAGAATTTTTGCACGCTAATTCCTTTGAAAATCAATTTACTAAAAAAGACCAACAACGATTGAAACGGCTTTACCAATTTATTGATGAAAATTACGAGCGAAAAATAGAGATTTT
>JBBAKZ010000356.1:0-3463 GCA_040403275.1 Arcicella sp.
AATCAAATAAATTCTCGTCTGAAATTACTCCTTTTTTTAAAGCAGTTTGCACGACTAAAATCACGGATGCGAAAGGATTATTGCTTTCTTCCAACTCTTTTATATCAGCATCCAAAACTTTGTAGGTCTTAAATTTGAAATGTAAGAAAGTATCTAAAAACTCCAGCTCATACTTACTCGGGCGAAAGGTTTTAGATTTATCCGTCAAGATGGCTAAACTTGCAATGTCTCTATCGTATTTATCCAAAATTCGATAATAATACGTAAACATACGCCGCTCAAATTGTTTATCAGTGCTACCTTGTACTTCAATGTGAACCAAAATCCATTCTTCTCTACCAGATTTTGTATAAACCTTCAACAATTTATCAACATATTTTGGACTAAATTCATCTTGATTATTCGGAAAAAGTTGTTCTAACTCTTTATCCAAAAAAGAGATTTTTCGATTGAAATCTAAAATTTCTTCGGCATTTGGGAAAAAGAATTTTAGAAAATCATCTGCTAGGTCTTCAATTAATCCTTTCCATAGGGCATCGTCTCTTTTCATAGGTGTTTTTTATAGCAAAATTATTTCTTCAAAGATACATTCATTTTGACTTATGAAACAAGGTCAAACCTGCAATCGGACTCTCCATAATTACGCCGACAGTACAGCCTTTGTCGGTGGCTACTTTTCTTAAAATATCGGAATAATAAAACGCAACTGAACCCGTAAAATGAATTTTATACTGCTTAACGTCAGGATATTTCAAGAGATATTTTTCAAAAAATAAGCCAAAAGCACCACTTACCAAATGATAAACGAATGGGTTTTGACGATTATTAAAAAGAAATTTTGAAAAGGAAGCAAAATAACGGTTAGGAAAAGGCTTTTGATAGCCATTTTCAATAATTTCCAAACGGTCAATTGCTCCATATTTTTTTTCAAATTTTACTCTTAAATCTTCGGGTAATTCTTTGTGTAAATAACTCAAAATCAGTTGCTTACCTAAATTTCCACCAGAGCCTTCATCACCCAACCAAAAACCTAAAGGTGGCACTTGAAAAGCTATTTTATCTCCATCATAAAAACATGAATTTGACCCCGTTCCCAAGATGCACGCAATGCCCGCTTCGTGTCCGCACAAAGCATGAGCAGCGGCAAGCATATCCGAGTGAACTTCTATTGTTTGGGCCGTTGGAAAAACACGTAAAATCGCCTGACGAATTATCTCGGATTTCTCATCATTGGTTACACCTGTTCCGTAATAGAAAACCTCAGAAACCTGCCCTTTCACGTTTGGAAGCAAGTTTTCGGTTAATTCTGTGGTAATAGAATCAAGGTCTTGATAGTATGGATTTAGCCCAATTGTTTTGCACTGAGAAACCTGTCCGTCCTCAGCAATCATTCGCCAATCGGTTTTTGTTGAGCCACTTTCTGCGATTAAAATCATTTTTGTTGTTTTCAAGTATTAAAATTAGTACTAAGAAGTTATGCAACCTCTGCTATGATTTATTCAGTCTTTATAATTAGCGATGACCCATGAGCATGGAAAAACTCACAACTCATGGCTAAATACTCACCGCTAAAATGCCCACCACTTCAAATTTTTCAAAAACGGTTTCAGTATGAGGGGAATCGGGGAGTTCATCGGTGAGGTCTTGTCCCGCCCAATGTTCATAATGTTTGCCATTTCGCCATAAACGAGAATTACTTACATCGTATATTTGCCCACGAAATGCCACCCAAATTTCGTCACGGTCTTGACCATTCCGAAGTGCTAATTGAGATTTTGTATATTCTTTCAAAATATTCTATTGTTATAAACGTTTATTTGTCAGTTGATTAAATTGCAATTTTAAAGGCTTAATTATTGAATTATTGAATTAAAGTTGCTGATTACAAATTATTTTATCATTTTTATCTTTTAAATAAAAATTTAATAATCATTATGAGAAAATCATTTCTTTATTTGCCTATATTATTTACTTTTATGTTGGCAGCAATCAGTTGTGGCAAAACAGCGCCCGAACCAACTGCTACAGAAAACTTAACTAAAACTTGGACTGTGAGTATTGCAAAAGAAGCAACTATACAGGTATATCAAAAAGGAGGAACTACGAATACTGTCCCAGGTTATAGTGGCTACCGTCTTGGACTTGGTGCTGCCAGTGCTGCTACTTTAACGGCCGTTGACGGTACAACTTTTACGGGTAACTGGGCATTATCTTCAGACAATAAAACGCTTACTTTGACAAATTTGAAAAATAGTGCTGGTGTAACGCCAACGGGTTCAAATCCTGCGGGAACAATTGTTTATAATATTACTTCAACAATTACTGCCACGACTGTAACGCTTGAAACGGCTTCGCCCGATTTGAAAGTTGGTAGTAAAATCGTGAATTTACAATTAGTGAATCCATAAACCAAATACAAATAAATTTTAAAAGCTGTTCTGGAAGGAATGGCTTTTTTGTTTTATGGGAATTATTCATGGTATAACTCACAGGGATAATGCTTGCGATTGGCAAATACCATTAATCATGCCATGAATTTTATTGAATACCTCCGTAACTTTGCATTATGGAACAAAGAACAGAACTTAGCACAATTGGTGAATTTGGTTTGATCAATTTAATTAGATCGAAATTCCCGATAAATAATATAGAAACACTCAAAGGCATTGGCGATGATGCCGCTGTGATTGATACGGCGGGCAAAGAATTAGTGGTTTCTACGGATTTATTGATTGAAAGCATTCATTTTGATTTATCGTATTCGCCTTTGAAATTATTGGGTTATAAAGCCGTTGCCGTTAATATTTCTGACATTGCAGCGATGAATGCCATTCCAAAGCAAATTACGGTTAGCATTGGTTTGAGTAATCGTATTTCGGTGGAAGCCATTACAGAATTATACGAAGGAATCAAAATTGCTTGTGATGAATATAAAGTTGATTTAGTGGGTGGTGATACTTCTGCTTCACGGTCGGGCTTGGTGATATCAATTACGGCTTTGGGCTTGGCTGAAAAACAGCATATCGTGTATAGAAATAATGCAAAAGTAAACGATATTATCTGCGTTTCGGGCGATTTGGGAGCAGCTTTAATGGGTTTACAATTATTGGAAAGAGAAAAACAAGTTTTTCTTTCAAACCCTGATATGCAGCCTGAAATTGACAAGGATAAGGATTATGTGATTGAACGCCAGTTGAAACCACGGGCGAGAATGGACGTAATTTATGAACTTCGTGACTTGGGTGTTGTGCCAACTTCCATGATTGATGTTTCGGATGGATTGGCTTCTGAATTGTTGCATATTTCAAAGAATTCGGGCGTTGGAGCAGTTATTTTTGAAGATAAAATTCCGATTGACGACCAAACTTATTTGACGGCTACTGAACTAAAATTCAGTCCCATGACGGCAGCCTTAAACGGTGGCGAAGACTATGAATTACTTTTCACGGTGAAACAGGAAGAT
>JBBAKZ010000357.1:0-3441 GCA_040403275.1 Arcicella sp.
TATTAAGGTATTTGTAAAAATTACCCAATTTATTTTTGAATTTTACATGATATATATACTTTTTATTCTAAACTTGATTAATAGTTCAAACATTTCTTCCTTGTTAATTATTAATTGTTAATTGTTAATTGAAAAATGGCTCAATCTTACGTTCAAAAAATAAATAGTATTCTCATCGCCAATCGTGGTGAAATTGCTATTCGCATTATGCGTGCTGCTTCAGAATTGGGCATTCGCACGGTAGCGGTTTACACCTTTGAAGACCGTTATTCCCTCCACCGTTATAAAGCCGATGAGGCTTATCAAATTGGCAAAAATGATGAGCCATTAAAACCTTATTTGGACATTGAGGGACTTATCAAACTTTGTAAGGAAAAGAAAATTGATGCCATTCACCCGGGTTATGGTTTCCTTTCTGAAAACGTTGGACTAGTTCGTCGTTGTCGTGAGGAAGGAATTAAATTTATTGGACCTTCGCCTGAATCGATGGACGCATTGGGCGATAAAGTAGCCGCAAAAGTGGTAGCTCGCAAAGCAAATGTCCCGATGATTGAAGACTCGAAAGAGGAATTAATCAATGCCGATGTGGCTTTAAGTGAAGCTAAGAAAATTGGTTTCCCCGTGATGGTAAAAGCCGCAGCGGGTGGCGGTGGACGAGGTATGCGAGTGGTTCGGGAAGAAGCAATGTTCTTAAATTCCTTTAACGAAGCAAAAAACGAAGCAAAAAATGCCTTTGGCGATGATACCATTTTTATTGAAAAATTCATTGACCAACCCAAACACATTGAGGTTCAGCTACTTGGCGACCAACACGGCAATTTGGTTCACCTTTACGAGCGTGATTGTTCCGTACAAAGACGTTTTCAAAAGGTTGTAGAAATTGCACCTTCTTTTGGTCTGAAAGAAGAAACACGTCAGAAATTATACCAGTATGCCATTGCCATTGGTAAAGCGGTAGCTTACTATAATGCAGGAACCGTTGAGTTTTTGGTGGATAAAGACGAAAATATTTTCTTCATCGAAGTGAATCCTCGGGTACAGGTGGAACACACAATTACTGAGGAAGTTACGGGCGTGGACATCGTGCGAACGCAGATTTTAATTGCGATGAATTATAAACTTTCGGACAACGGAATTTATATTCTAAAACAGGAAGATATACCGCTAAATGGTTACGCAATTCAATGTAGAATTACCACGGAAGACCCTGCCAATGGCTTCAAACCTGACTTCGGGACAATTATTGCCTACCGAAATGCCGCCGGTTTTGGTATTCGTTTGGATGAAGGTTCATCTTACCCAGGCGTAAAAATTTCGCCTTATTTCGATTCAATGTTGGTGAAAGTTTCGGCTCGTGGTCGTACGCTGAAAGGAGCTTCGCAACGGCTTGCTCGTGCCTTGACCGAATTTCGAATTAGAGGCGTGAAAACTAATATTCCGTTCCTCAGAAATGTAATTGCTCACCCAATTTTCCAACAAGGAAAATGCGTAGTACAATTCATAGACGGACACCCAGAATTATTCAATTTTACCACTTCCCGTGACCGTTCGACCAAAGTTCTTCGCTATTTGGGCGACGTGGTGGTCAACGGAAATCCAGACGTAAAAATAAATTTAGATCGAAGTTTCAGAACGCCCGTTATCCCTACTTTTGATGCTTTTGGAGAATATCCGTCTGGCAATAAACAGCTTTTGGATTCAATGGGAGCCGAAAAATTCTCTCAATACATCAAAGAGCAAAAGCAAATTCTTTATACCGATACCACTTTTAGAGACGGACATCAATCATTGCTCGCAACCCGTGTGCGAACCAAAGACATGATGGCAGTTGCCGAAAGTTACGCTAAAAACTTCCCACAATTATTCTCTATGGAAGTTTGGGGCGGTGCTACCTTTGACGTTGCGATGCGTTTCTTGAATGAATCACCGTGGAAACGTCTACAAGAATTCCGTGAAGCGATGCCAAATATGCTTTTGCAAATGCTTTTCAGGGGTTCAAATGCCGTTGGTTATTCGGCTTATCCAGATAATTTGATTGAGAAATTTGTGGAAAAATCAGCCGAAACAGGGATTGATGTCTTCCGAATTTTTGACTCATTAAACTGGGTTGAAGCGATGAAAGTTTCCATCAGAGCCGTTCGTGAGCGTACCAATGCCATTGCCGAAGCTTCTATTTGTTATACAGGTGATGTTTTCACGAATGAAAAATATTCCTTGCAATATTACTTAGACATGGCTCGTGCTTTGGAAGATGAAGGTGCTAATATCTTGTGCATCAAAGACATGGCAGGACTTTTACGTCCTTTTCAAGCCAATCTTTTGGTAACGGAACTACGCAAAGCCCTTTCTATTCCTGTGCATTTACACACGCACGACACTTCATCCATTCAAGCGGCAACGTATTTGAAGGCCATTGAAGCGGGCGTTGATATTATTGATTGTTCTTTGGGTGCTATGTCTGGCTTGACGGCTCAACCAAACTTCAATTCTATCGTGGCCATGATGCAAGGACACGAACGTGAATGTGCGATGGATTTACCTTTATTGAATCAATATTCAACCTATTGGGAAGATGTCCGTCAGATGTATTATCCGTTTGAATCGGAATTGAAAGCGGGTACGGCCGAGGTGTATGACAATGAAATTCCAGGGGGACAATATACCAATTTACGGGGACAAGCAATTGCCTTGGGCGTGGGTGATAAATTTGAATTAATGAAGCATAATTACCACGAAGCCAACAAATTATTTGGTGACATCGTGAAAGTTACGCCTTCTTCGAAAGTAGTGGGTGATATGGCCATTTTTATGACTGCCAATTCATTAACCTCCGAAGACGTATATGCACGTGGGGCAACGCTTTCGTTTCCTGAATCGGTAAAAGATTTCTTCAAAGGCGGTTTGGGTCAGCCTTACGGTGGTTTCCCGAAACAATTACAAGAAATTATCTTGAAAGGTGAAACAGCGATGACCACTCGCCCGAATGATTCAATTTTACCGATTGATTTTGAGCAAGATTTTGCTGATTTCCAAACGAAATTCCCAGAAAATGAACAAGGAGCATTGGATTATCTTTCGTACAAAATGTACCCGAAAGTCTATGAAGATTTTTACAAAAACCAACAACTTTACGGGGAAGTTTCGTTGATTCCAACACCCGCATTTTTGTACGGTTTGAAACCAGACGAAGAAATTTTGATTAATATTGACGAAGGTAAAACCATCATTGTCAAATACTTAAATCAATCTGAACCCGACGAATCAGGGTTGAGAAATATTACTTTTGAACTGAACGGACAAGCTCGTAGAATCAAGGTTTTGGACAGAACCATTAAGATTGTGAAAGCCCAACACGTGAAGGCGACTACCAAAGGCGATATTGGCGCTCCCTTACAAGGACGTTTGAGCAGAGTTTTGGTAAAAGCGGGTGATGAAATTAAT
>JBBAKZ010000358.1:0-3440 GCA_040403275.1 Arcicella sp.
GCAATTTCAGATATTATCGAACATCACTTAGAGCATATATTGGAAAATCAAAACCAGAAGAAACCAACGATTATTTTGCACCCATTCTTGCATGCTTATTTCACCAAGGGTTTTCCCTCGATAAGGATGAAATGGTATTTCAAATATAAAACGTGGGTAAATTTAATTACGGATACGTCTTTTGGGATTACAGACTTCAAATTTTTGAATGACCATAATGAACCGATTGAGTTGATAGGATAAGTATTAGGACGAAAATATAGCCTGATTATCGTGAGATGATCAGGCTATATTTGTTTTATCAAATCAACGTTTTTCAGTACCTTTGTTCCAAGCCATTAAAGTCAAAATGAACAACGATTTAGCCATTTTTCAACAATACTTCCCAGAATCAACCGCAGATTATTGTTTTAATCTGTGGAAGCAATATCAATTCAAATTTAAAGTCACTCGTCCTCGGCAATCTAAGTTGGGCGATTATTGTTTTAGACGTGATAAAGGACACCAAATTACGGTAAATGCTAATCTAAATCCTTATTCTTTTTTAGTTACTTATATTCATGAAGTCGCTCATTTACAGACTTTTAAGCAGTATGGAAATAAGCCAGAACCTCATGGAAAAGAATGGAGAAGATATTTTAGAGAAACGTTCCAGCCTTTATTGAAAACCGAAATTTTGCCTATAGCTTTGATTATTCCTTTAACTGAATACCTCAAAAATCCAGCGGCAACCACGCAAGGGGCAAAACCTTTAATGAATGCTTTGAGACAATTTGACACCCATACGGATATGGATTCAATTGTACTTACAAGTTTACAATCGGGAGACAACTTTGAACTTAATGGGCGTGTTTTTACGAAAGGAGAATTACGTAGAACTCGGTTTTTGTGTACAGACCGACAAAATGGAAAACGTTACGTTATTTCCTCGAATGCTTTGGTGAAAAAAGTTTGAAAACACAAGCAATCACTTTTTGCTTCGTCAAGGATACTTTTAGCATTTCTTATACCATTAAAATTCTTTTTTCGTTGTAGTTACTGCAAATAATGTGTACCCTTGATGAAAATCCTACTACATATTTCTTTGTTTTTATTCACTCTTTTCTCCCACAAAACGGTTGCCCAAAATTCCGTTTTAGCTAAGGGAGATTGGATAAAAATTGGCGTAATTTCTTCTGGAATTTATAAAATTGATGCGAATTTTCTCCAAAAATCTGGATTAAATCTTGCTCAAATCAACCCTCAAAATATCAAAATTTACGGAAATGGTGGCGGAATGTTACCCCAAGCGAATAATATTCCAAGAGCCAAGGATTTACTAGAAAACGCAATTTCTGTTGAAGGAGAAGCCGATGGGCGATTTGATAATCAGGACTTTATCATATTTTACGGGCAAAGTCCGCATACGATTTCGTACGATTCTTTATCAAAATCTTTCAAACATCAACTCAATATTTATTCTGATACGACTTTCTATTTCTTAACGGTTTCCGATACAAAAGGCAGACGTATAAAAGAACAAAATTCTGCTGTCGCTACCCAGGAAATATCTACTTTCGACGATTATGATTTCCATGAAATTGACCGTAAAAATATTCTTGCTCAAGCACCATTTGCAGGTTCGGGGCGTGAATGGGTCGGGGAGGAGTTTGGCGGAAATAATGAACAGAATTTTACCTTTAATTTTTCAGGAATTCAACCGAATACGTTCTTGAAAATTACCGCATCAATGGCGGCTTCAGCCTTTAGACAAACTGAATTTAGCTTAAAAATAAATGGTCAGCCAATTGGAACTGTGCCTTTAAATGAGATTGGGGCAGACCGTTACGATTATAAAGGAGTTTTCAACACCAAGAATTTTATCATAAATTCGGATAATTTTGCGACGGCCAATGATTTAAAAATTGGCTTTATTTATGATCGCAAAACCCTCACAGATGGTATTGGGTATTTGAATTTTGTGGGTATACAAGCCGTCAGAATTCTGAAATTATACGGAAACCAAACTATTTTTAGGTCATTAGAAAGTTTGAAATATACAACCTCAAAATTTACTTTAAACGGCGAATCTTCAACGAGTCTCAAAATCTGGGACATTTCTAATCCACAAATTCCACAGAATCAAATTTATTCCTCACAAAACCAAAAGTTAAGTTTTGGCGTAAATACATCAACTTTAAAAGAATTTATCGTTTTTAATAATACGAATTTCTTTGAACCTGTTTCATTACAAATAATCAACAATCAGAATATTCATAATGTAGAAGTGCCTGATTTATTGATTGTTACCTCCGAAATTTTGAGACCACAAGCGAATCGTTTGGCAGAATTTAGAAGGCAAAATGATAAACTGAGCGTTCAAGTAGCCTCTACCCAAGAAATTTATAATGAATTCTCTTCGGGCAAGCAAGATATCACAGCAATTAGAGATTTCATGAAGTTTTTATACGACCGTAATCCATTGAAAATGAAGTATTTATTACTTTTTGGCGATGCTTGTTACGATTATAAAAAACGAACAAATGTGGTAAGCGATGAAACCAAAGCGATTTACATTCCAACCTATGAAAGCCGAGAATCGTTGAACCCCATTAATAGTTTTTCTTCGGATGATTATTTTGGATTTTTGGAAAATAATGAAGGCGAATGGGTGGAAAATTCTACTGGAAATCATAGCCTCGAAATTGGAATCGGTCGTTTGCCTGTGAAGAACATTCAAGAGGCGAAAGAAATGGTTGATAAATTGATTTATTACAGTTCCAGCAAAAATACCTTGGGTAATTGGCGAAGTAAAATTGCCTTCGTAGCTGATAATGGCGATGGGAATATTCATCAGGAAGATGCTGATACTTTTGCCAAGCAAATTAATATGCAAAACCCTAATTATCAATTGGATAAAATTTATGTAGATGCCTTTCCATTAGTTGTTTCTACCGCAGTGCAACGTTCACCCGAAGCCAAAAAAACATTGATTAATGCTTTACAACAGGGAGTTTTAGTGATGAATTATAATGGTCACGGAGCAGAGTCTGGATGGACGGATGAGCAAATTTTTACCTCTGGTGATATTGTAAATTTAACAAATTTCAACACCATGCCGTTGATGTTAACCGCCACTTGCCAATTTGGACGCTTCGATGACCCAAATCAAGTATCGGGAGCAGAAATTGCAGTACTTAATCCCAAAGGAGGGGCAATTGCTTTACTGACAACAACTAGACCAGTGTATCAAAATACGAATTTTGTTATCAATCAGGCATTTTATGAATCTGTTTTTAAACCCATTAACGGAAAAATGCCTCGTATGGGTGACATCATGACTTATACCAAAAATAATAGCTTACAGGGTGTATATAATCGTAATTTTTCATTATTGGGAGATCCTTCTATGCGGTTATTATATCCTGATAATGAAGCAGTTATTGTTAAAATAAATGAGA
>JBBAKZ010000359.1:0-3429 GCA_040403275.1 Arcicella sp.
ACATTTCTAATTTTGGCATCTACTTGTCTGATATTTACATTCGGGTTTTGAGAATTGCCGCCAGCTATTCTTCCGTAGAATCTTAAAATATCGTCTAACGTATTGAAAACGCCACTGTGCATGTAGGGAGCCGTGAATTTCAAATTCCGTAAACTGGGTGTTCTGAAACTATATGTGCCATTTGCACCAGCATCAGACGTGGCTAATTTGGCATTATCAGGTACGGAAAGCACGTGTAATTGATAATCCGAAAACATACTTCCTGTATGACAGCCTGCGCAACCTACGGTCTGAAAAGCATTCATTCCCTGAATTTCTAAGGCATTCATAGCAGTTTTTTCACCCCTTTTATATCGGTCAAATGGTGAATTATTGGCGGTTAAAGTTCTTTCAAAAGCGGCGATCGCCACGCTCATATTGGCAGAAGTAATGGCTTGTGTTCCGCCAAACGCATTTTTGAAAAGTAATTGATATTCGGGAATATTTTTTAATCTTGCTATCACACTATCCAAAGCATTTGTCTCGGTAAATTTTGTTCCTCGCATTTCTTCCAAGGTTTTGATTGGCTCAAGGGATTGATTTTCAAGGCTTTTTACTCTTGAATCCCAGAACATTGGCGCATTGATTGGGTCATAATTTCCGTTAATATCCATTCCATTAAAAGCAGTATTTAAAATGGTTTGGGCATTTCTTTTGGTAAAAACACCCGTTCTTGGATTCAAGAAATGTCTATTTATGCCTAAACCAACACCACCTACGCCAATCGATATATCCAAATTATCGGCGTATCCATTAGCAGGATGGTGACAAGTGGCACAAGCAACGTCTTTATTGCCCGATAAAATTGGGTCCCAAAAAAGCATTTTTCCTAAGGCAATGGTTTGTGCACTGGCCGTAGTGGCATCAACTCTTAGAGATGAGGGCGTAGCTTCTTCCGAAAAAGTGGTTACTTCGGGGTCATTATTCTTACAAGAAAAAACAAAAAATGAGAAGATAAGGCATGAAAATGCCAAAAATAGTGTTTTGTGGTTATTCATAATGGATAAAAATTTAAAAATTGAGCAGTCAAAAACGATTTACGTAAATTTTTATCAAAATAGTAGGCATTAAATTGTGAAGGATTCATAAGTCAAACGAGATTATTGATTAAATCTTGTCAATTAGATGAACTTATTTGAAAAAACTTGCGGCGTTCTATTCTTTTCTACAAAAAATTATTTAACGCCTTGTAGAACTTTCGGAATCGTTATCATTTCCGTCTGTCTTCCATCAATATACCTAAAACCTTTTTCGTCAAAAAAACCGTCCTCTTCCAACATAATTCTGATGGTTTTTTTCCATTCAGCAATCTCCACGGCGGCATTTAATTCGATTGAAAAGGCAGTATTTGGATTGAGCGGATAATCACCACTACCGATGGTTTTGCCCTGATTATCCCACATGCCAATGGTGGGTCCCGCTGCGTGTCCGTGATTACCGATTGGGTGCGTATAAATTGTACCATTTAAGCCCGCTTTTTTCGATTGTTCGAGGGCTTTTGACAAAATCTCATTACCCGACAAACCCATTTTGAAATTATCAGTCAAACAATTTTGCACTTGATTCCCTTGTTTGAAGGCATTTTTTAGAAAATCGGGAATATCACTTTCTCCCGCCCGTAGTACATAAGCGTGCTGTTGTTGGTCGGTGTTTAGGCGTAAATAAGTAATCCCAAAATCACAGTGTAATAAATCGCCTTGTTTAATAATTTGCTTAGTTGGACGTTTCGTGAATGTGCGAAGATGGTCAAAATTATCGGGGTCTGCCCGTTGAATATCTACCGTTGGGTGAAACCAAGTTTCCAAACCCAAATCCGTTACTCGTTGGCGCATCCACCAAACCACATCCTCCGTTGAAGTTACGCCCGGCTGAATGACTTTATCGGAAAATGCTTCTTGAATAATTTCGTGCGAAATTCTGCAAATTTGTTGATAAATCGTCATTTCTCTTTCGGTACGAGTTTCCAACCAATTAACGGCCAAATTGGAAGCAGAAACAACCCTATTTTGAAATTGGGCGGGTAATTTGTCCATAAATTCTTTCTGTTCGGTGTAAGTCAGACCGTCGGCGTGAGCGTAATATTTAGAGAAATTGAGTCCAATTTTCCTCGGGTTTTTCTCTTGAATTGTTTTCATCAAAGCATCCCATTGGTCGGGATTGGTTTTCAAATCCCATTCACCTTTTAGTAAATTCCCAACGTCATACCGAGCAATTGCCAAACGTTCTACGCCTTCTTTTTCACCTTTATCCGAGAAAACCATAATCGTTCTACGCCTTGCCGAAAGCCATACGGCGGGCAACATCGTTTTCATCACTGGGTCTTCGTTGTATTCTCTAGAAATTAAAATCCACATATCAATGCCTTCTTTTCGCATCAATTTGGGCAAAAGATTAGTCATTTTATCTTCCAATAACTCATCAATTACTTCCGCCCGTTCACGTTCTGGAAGGATTTTGGATTGAGCTACTGAAGTGAATGTCGTGAAAAAGCTGAGGAAAATGAGTAAGATTTGTTTCATAAAATATATTTATTTTAAAAGTTTATTTTTATTTTTATGGTAGTCATTACAGATTAAACTTTGTTTTTACTCAAAGAAAATAATTGATTACCAGTTCTATTGTAAGTTCAACGAATAACGAACATCGAACCACTAAACTATAAATCTACCGCCACAACTTCTTGTAAAATCCGTTCCCTAAGAAATTAATTAAGCCTAAATCTATAAAATACTTCACTTGAATTTCGATTTTTTCGGGGATGTTTTTTTGCGATGGAAAGATTTTTTTCAGATGATTTTCGAATAAATTCACTTCCTCTAACGTAAAAACTTGTTGTTGAGTTAAATTTATACAATTAAATACTTCCAATTGCCAACCTTCAAAAGCGGATGCAATGGCATCGGCTTGGGCATCTACTACATCAAAAGTTTCTCTGATATAATCAACTTCAAATTTGGATAACTTTAATTTTTTCTGGGTAATGTTTTTCTGAACTGATAAAAGCATTTTTTTGATGATTTCAATTTCTGCTTTTTTTACTGCCCGAGTTTCTTCATGTTTAGCAATGATATTAAAATCTTCTAATACCCCTGACACCATTAGTTTGTCGTCCAAAAATATCCCATATTCAAAATTATTAAATAACCCTAATTCGGATAAATTTGCCGAAGAAATGATTGCCTTTTTGTCATCAAAAAGATAAATATTTGAATGAATTCGGGAATTAATTTTTATTTTTCCGTTGGCAGAGAGGATGGTATCGATAGCTGATAAATCACTTTTACCCGAACAAAAATGAGCGAATTTGAAAGAAGTTATCAGTTCGAATTTTGCTTGACTTTGTTTCGATAAAAGTAATTCTTGACAAATATTTTCTTTGATAAATGGAGA
>JBBAKZ010000360.1:0-3426 GCA_040403275.1 Arcicella sp.
TTTCAACTATCGCCTCATCTTGATGAATCATAAGATGATTTTGCAAAGTGGGCATTGAAAGATATTCAACCCGTTTTTTCTCTCTATCAATATCTTCCGTTCCTTCCGAAAGCACTTCTACAATCAAAACAGGGTCAGTAACATATTTTTTATGATTGCCTTCTTGATGAATAATTACAAGGTCTGGATAACGATATAATTTGTTGCTTTTCAACATCAATTTAATATCATGTTCGTAAACTTTGAATGGTTTTTTTTTCAAAAATAATTTAAAAAATACTAAAAGATTGCTCGCAATCTCATTAGCGGTTGTGGTTTCTCCTGGCATAGGTATAATTTCTCCGTAAACATATTCGTGTCTTTGTTCTGATTTGTCTTCAAAAGCAAAATATTCTTCAACGGTATAAAGTAATTCTTCGACTACAATCATGGCTTTTTAATTTTATCAAATATTACAAAAAAATAGGTTATTTACAAATTAATCCTTTTTACCTTGTTGTAAAATCGCCAACTCAATAAACTTGCCGAGGCAAACAAAGCCAAAGTGAGTCCAATCCAGATGCCAATGTGTTTCATATCGTATTGAAAACCAAGGATATAACTCATCGGTAAACCAACGCCCCAATAGGCAAAAATAGTGATTAGCGTAGGGATATTTACATCCTGCATGCCTCTTAAAATTCCTAAACTAACGGTTTGTACACCATCAAAAAGTTGGAAAAATCCTCCCCAAATTATGAGTTCAGCCGCCAACATAATTACTTTTTCATCTTTAACATAACTGGCAAATTCAACATTAAAAACTAGCAGAAGTATGGCACAAATGCCCATAAAAATAAAGCCCATTACCAAGGCTGTTGTACCAGCTTTGAATATGCCACTTCTACTTCTTTCACCCACCGCTGCACCAACCCGAATGCCGCCCGCTACCGCAATGCCCGTGGCTGCCATATACGTGAGCGATACGTAACCAATTGCCACTAAATGAGCAGCTTTGTGTTCGATGCTAATCCAACCCATCATAATCACTGCGCCATAAAAAGCCGCAATTTCCGAAAAGCCCTGTAAGCCACTTGGAATCCCAATTTTTAAAATGTATTTAATTGATTTCCCTAAACCTTTTAAAGGGATTGAATCCTGTAAATATTGCTTGAACGTATTCGTTCGAAAGATAAAAAAGGCTAAAATTATTGCCATATAACTTCTCGAAATAAGGGTTGCGATTCCCGTCCCATTAAGCCCCAATTTTGGGAAAAACCAAATACCATTGAGAAAACAATAGTTAAGTATAATATTCATAATTAAGGCTGAAAAAGTGATTTTCATGCCTAATTTACTGTAACCCAGTCCATCCGTAAAACTTTTTAAAGCAGTAAATATAAAAGAAGGAAGCGTTGATAAAGTCATCAACCATAGATATTCTTGCGTGAGTGTTTTAATTTCATTTGGCTGCTTGAATATTTCCAAATTACGACCAATAAAAACAACAATTACACAGCAAAATACACTCATGATTAATGAAACAATTACATTCGACTTTAAAAGCCTAAAACATTCCGAATAATTATTTTCAGCTTTTGCTTTTGAAACCATCGGAGAAATAATCTGTAAACAGATATAGCCGATAATAGCAATATTGATGAGAATGCCATTGGCATCGGCGGAGGCAGCAAGGGCTTGCACAGCCCCCTTGTCCATTCGTCCAACCTGCACGGTGTCGGCAAAACCCATGAGCATAATTCCTAATTGACCCGCAATAATTGGTAAGGCTAATTGATAAGTGGCTATGATATCAGATTTATAATTTAATAGTATTTTTTTCAAGGGAATGTTTGGTTGATGACGATTTCAGAATAGAAATCAGTACGCAAATTTAAGAATAGAGAATTAAATTTAATTATAATTGAAAAATAAGACTGATTATTTACGTTGGATTAAAAAGAAAAATGCCCAAGAATAACATCGTTAATTGGCATTTTTTGGTTTTTCCTTTGAAAGTGTTTGCCAGGATTTGGGCAATAGTAAAACAACCAATTTACCTTTAAAAATAAAAATGTATTAGAATGTTGTTTAACAATGTTCGGAGACATCATGCTCACCAATGTGGTAGTATCTGAAAATTTTTTTCTTACTTATTGGTAAAAAACTCAATAAAGTAAAAATGTCAGGAGACCCAAAATGCTCAGTTTTGGATGTTCAACAAATCAAAAATCCCCCAAAATTTAGATGAACTATTTGATGAATTTATTTTTGATTGCAATTCTATATCTCCCTCGTTTAGAAAAATAATAATCTCATCTCTTAATTCTCAAAAAAGTATAATTATTATGCACTATTATTTCTATTAATCATGGAATTGTGAAATTTCTTGCATAATTTTGCACCCGAAAAAGGAAAGGTTATTGGCTTAAAACATAGTTTTTAATATTTATCGTAACACTTCATTTTTTACTGAATAAAAATCACAAAAAACTTATAAATAATGGCATCAGTCAGACCAGATGAAGTATCAGCAATTTTGAGAGAACAACTCTCAGGAGCAAAGTCAGAAGCTGAACTTCAAGAAGTAGGTACCGTATTGCAAATCGGTGATGGTGTAGCCCGTATCTACGGACTAACGAAAGTACAAGCAGGTGAATTAGTCGTTTTTGAAAACGGTTTAAAAGCCCTTGTTTTGAACCTTGAAGAAGACAACGTCGGAGCAGTATTGTTAGGAGACGCATCAGGTATCAAGGAAGGTGACACGGTAAAACGTACCGACGAAATCGCATCAATTAAAGTTGGTGACGGTATTTGTGGTCGTGTGGTGAATACACTCGGAGAACCAGTGGATGGTAATGGCCCAATTACCGGCGATTTATATGAAATGCCTTTGGAACGTAAAGCTCCAGGTGTAATTTTCAGACAACCAGTAACAGAACCAATGCAAACGGGTATCAAGGCAATTGACGCAATGATTCCAGTAGGCCGTGGACAACGTGAATTGGTTATCGGTGATCGTCAGACTGGTAAAACGACCGTTTGTATTGATACGATTATCAACCAAAAAGAATATTACGATGCTGGTAACCCAGTTTATTGTATATATGTGGCTTGTGGACAAAAGTCTTCAACCATTAAACAAATTGAGCAAACACTTCGCAAAGCAGGTGCAATGGAATATACTGTAATTGTAGCTGCAGGTTCTTCTGAGCCAGCAGCAATGCAATTCTACGCTCCATTCACCGGTGCTGCTATCGGTGAATTTTTCCGGGATACAGGTCGTCCTGCTTTAATTATTTACGATGATTTATCGAAACAAGCGGTTTCATACCGTGAAGTTTCACTTTTACTTCGTCGTCCTCCAGGACGTGAAGCATATCCAGGAGACGTTTTCTATCTACATAGTCGTTTATTAGAGCGAGCTGCTAAGATTAACTCTTCGGA
>JBBAKZ010000361.1:0-3419 GCA_040403275.1 Arcicella sp.
TTGTTTGAAATGAAAAGTATTGGACTTGGCTTTCTTGTTACCTCAACATTATCCCTTGAACTACAATTTAGATTTGAAATGGATCTAGTAAGCGATTACAAACTTATTTTTTTGCAAAAAAATAAGTTTATTAGCTATTATTATTTTGTGATAATTACAGCTTAAATTAACCTTATTTTGTAAAGGTGTTGCTTCCAAACTGATTGACTCTCCTTCACAAATTTGTGTTTTAGAAGGAATAATTTTATCCACATTATTTAGGTTAATAAGTATTGGTTCCCCGTGTACAAAGTGTCACCACCGTATCATCGCTTGAAAGCCGTCTGATAACCAATTTTGTCGCTCAATTCAATCAATAACGACATAATAATAAGACATTAAAATATTGTGAACGGTGCCACCACAAGACCTCTGGTGGGGATACCAGCCAATGGACGGCGAAGTTCTACCAATCAAGGAAAAACAAAACCGCCTACAAGTGAAAGTGAAGGTTCCGTTTTTTTACAAGAAGCTAAAAATGAAAAGAAACAACCAAATTGACAAATTGAACTATTTCGCATGGTGAAAATTGTTTGTTTAAAAATAAAATTTGTGTAGATCATTCTTTTTATTCTCATTTAAAGTTGTCTCTAAGTGAAGGATTTTAATCTTTCAAAAATGGCAGGTAACGCTTGAATTTACGCAACTGCGTATTTTTTAAGCATTACGATTTTTTACCGAATTATTCCAATTTTCTCTGACAATACACCTTCAGTCGCTCCAATATTTAAAAAAAAATCTTCATGAATTATTAATTAAACATAGGAACTGCTTCTAAGGTATCATGAAGGATAGGGGATGTTCTGTTCTGAGCCAATAAGGAGATACAGAACGCCCCTGATAATAGAACCATTAATTTGATTTTAAAAGAGGAATGTAGCATTTTATCATCATTAAGAACATTAAATCGAGGAACGGAAGGTGGATGTGTTCCGTGATACAAAGTTCAACCTAATGAAGATTATATGTTCTAATCCTAAAGGAGGATATCGTCTCCTACTTTAGGAGGATTTTTTTAGCTTAACCTTCGAAGTAATGGCTAAATAAATCAATTTCCCTTTACCAATAATTCCCAAAACTTCTCTAATCGTTTTTTTGTGACTTTTTACGGTGGTTATTCCAATGAAAAGTGTATCCGCAATTTCTTGTTCAGTCTTCCCTTCGGCTAAAAGATTCCAAACATCCTTTTGACGATTCGATAATGAATTTAATTTTTCATAATCTAGTTTATCGCCCTGATTAGATTTTTCACCGAAATGCAAATTTTCGTTGATATTGCTCGAAATATACCTCCTTCCCGCAAAGACCTCAATCATACATCTTTCAATTTCTTGAATACCACAGCCTTTGTGCAGAAATCCTTGCACATTTTGATTCGATGGACTTAAAAATTTACTTAAATATTCCGAAACCCTACTGCTGGCATACATGATAATTCTTGTATGTAAGTTTTGCCTATGAATTTTCTCAGCCAACTCAAAACCATTACAATTGCTAATTTCGGCATCAATAAAAATAAAATCAGGTTTCAGACCTCGTATTCGATTAAAAATGGAAGAATCTGTATCTAATACAGCAATTGGACGGAAATGGCAATTAAATTGCCATTCTGAAATCATTTCTCCGAAAGCCATATCTGGCATAGCAACAATTAAGGTAGGGATGCGGTTAGAATCTAATTTGGGGGTATTTAAGGCAGATAGAATGGGTTTCATTTGATACAAATATTACGAGTTTAAACAATTATAAAATTCTAAAATAGAAAAGCTTGTGTAAAAGAAATTTATACAAAGTTAAGTTGACTTATTCAAAATTACGACTTCTTAAGGACAAGAATCTTACTTGGATTGCTTAAGTATATCCTTATCAGAAACTATTTTACAATATTTTCATTCAATTCCAATTGGTACAAAGACACAGTCCAAACGTTGGTTTCTTCCAAATAATCCATAAATTCATTCCAAGTGGCTTCGATTCTTTCGACACTTTACCGTTCAATTTTCTTGATTTGTATTTCGGATAATCTTATGTTTCGTTTAATACCATTGGTTGATAAGTCAAGTTTTTCTGGTAAAAACAGAGATTTTTAAGCAAATACCCTAAGGACTAACCTGCAAAAAAATTGTTTCAGGAGATTAAAATTCGGTTTGATATTACACTCCCTTCATACTCAAAGCCACCCGTTTACGAGCAATATCAACTTCCATGACCCGAACTTTCACCTGCTGTTGTAATTTCACGACTTGATTAGGGTCAGAAACGTATTGATTGGCTAATTGAGAAATATGCACCAAACCATCTTGTTTCACGCCAACATCCACAAAACAACCAAAAGCGGTAATGTTCGTTACGATTCCCGGTAAAACCATTCCTTCGTATAAATCCTCCATTTTCTTTACATTCGGGTCAAAATCAAAGGCAATTAATTGCTCTCTAGGGTCACGAGAAGGTTTTTCTAATTCCTTCATAATATCTTGAAGGGTCAATAAACCAATTTTTGGGGTAACATAATCCTTCAAAACAATGCGTTTTCTCAAATCCGCCTGATTCATTAAATCCTTCACCGTACACTTCAAATCCTTAGCCATTTGTTCCACTACGGGATAGGTTTCGGGATGAACGGCCGAATTATCCAATGGGTTATTCGCTTCGTGAATCCTCAAAAATCCAGCACATTGTTCAAATGCTTTATCACCCAATCGGGCCACTTTTTTAATTTGACTGCGTGAAGTAAAATTGCCATTTTCCTGACGAAATTTTACCACATTTGACGCAAGTGCAGGACCTAAACCTGCGACATAACTCAGCAAATGTTTGGAAGCCGTATTGAGATTTACCCCCACGGCATTCACGCAACTTTCCACGACGGCATCCAAAGAGTCTTTCAATAAATTCTGTTCAACATCGTGCTGATATTGTCCAACGCCAATGGATTTTGCATCAATTTTCACCAATTCCGCCAAAGGGTCCATCAATCTACGGCCAATCGAAACGGCTCCACGAACGGTAATATCTTTATCTGGAAATTCCTCACGAGCAATCGTTGAAGCGGAATAAATGGATGCTCCCTGTTCTGAAACGGCAAAAATTTGTGGCATCTTTTTGAAAGGTAACTTCTTGACAAAATCTTCCGTTTCACGTCCAGCCGTTCCATTTCCTATCGCCACTGCTTCGATTTGATACTGTTCGGATAAAGTCAAAATCTTGTCCTGCGCCTCTGAAGGCTTGTCGAAAGGATAAATAACCGTATCTGCCAATAGGTTACCTTGCGCATCCAACACCACGGTTTTACAACCGGTTCGATAACCTGGGTCGATGGTAAGCACCTTCTTTTGTCCCAAAGGAGAAGCCAATAATAACTGACGAAGATTCTGAGCAAA
>JBBAKZ010000362.1:0-2641 GCA_040403275.1 Arcicella sp.
AAAGCAATAACTCTGGCAGAAACCTCAACCATCTTACGTTTCACAACGCTTTCACCCCAATCAGGCATGGTTATACCAATTTCATGGTGCATTCCACAAACGCCCAACACGAAAATATCCGCTCTAATTTTACTTAAAAGTTCGATAACTTCAGTTCCATAAGTATTTTGGGCGTCTTTAAAAACCTTTCCACCCAACATGAATAGCTTAATATTAGCGTGTTCACATAAAATTTGGGCAATGGCAATACTGGTCGTGAAAACGGTTACTTTCAAATCAGGCGACATCAAGCGGGCTACCTCCATATTTGTTGAACCATTATCCAAAATTATCACTTGACCATCTTTGAAAAATTGTTGCGCTTTTTGGGCCAATACGATTTTTTCTTCGTGTAGAATGTTGATCCGCTCGGTTAATTTATAAGGACTTGGAGATTTGGGAATGGCTCCACCGTGAACTTTTTTGAGAAGACCGTTTTCAGCTAATTCATTCAAATCTCTTCGAATCGTATCGTCTGACACATTCAAAATTTCAGATAATTGAACCGAAGAAACTCGCTGGTTGGTATCCAACATTTTCAAAATAATTTGCAGACGTTCTTCTCTGAGCATTTTTACGGTTTTTATCGTTTTATTTCACACAAACTTAATATCAAATTTTTAATTATACGTTTTTCTTCGGTAAATTTGTTTAAATATTTTAAAATACTGAATAAACCCGAATCATTATGCACATTGAACACCTTTCCATTTGGACGAATCAGTTGGAGGTTTTGAAAGAATTTTACATTAAATATTTTAAAGCAAAGTCAAATAATAAATATAATAACCCAACGAAAGACTTCACTTCCTACTTTCTGACTTTTGAAAAAGGCACTCGGTTAGAACTAATGCAAATGCCCAATATCAGCGCAGCCTCAACCAATATTTACCAGCAATTCACGAGATTAACGCATTTTGCCGTAGCCGTTGGGAGTAAAGAAATGGTAGATTCGTTGACCGAAAAATTTCGAAATGATGGTTTTGAAGTAGTTGGCGAACCCAGAACCACCGGCGACGGTTACTATGAAAGTGTAATATTAGACCCCGATAACAATAGAATAGAAATAACGATTTAAAAACAATAAAAATGCAGAGATTACTAATAGATATGGATGATGTGATGGCGGATACCAGCCAAAAAATCATCAACACCGTGAATAATGCCTACAATAGCCATTACACCAAAGAAATTTTGATTGCAGACCCTAAAATCAAGGAAGAATATCAGGAAAAATATCTTACGGAAAGACACAAACTATGGGACAAAGGCTTTTTCAGAGATATTCCTTTAATGCCCGATGCACAAGAAATAATCGGTAAATTATACGAAAAATACGAAATATTTATCGTTTCAGCCGCTACTGAATTTCCGAATTCTATGTCTGAAAAATTAGAATGGTTGGATGATTATTTTCCGTATATTGGTTGGAGTCACACCGTTTTTTGCGGACACAAATGGATGATTAGGGCTGAATACATCATTGATGACCATGAGAAAAATTTGATTAATTTTACGGGAACGGGTTTACTTTTTGATGCCCTTCACAACAAACATATCACTGATTTCCAACGAGTTGACTCTTGGAAACACATAGAAACGATTTTACTATAATTGCTTTGGAAAATATCATCACATACACAAATAATGGCCGAATTGCCAGGGCTGCTACCAATACGCTATTTTTCCTTTGCGGTATTAGTTTCGCTTCGTGGGCATCTCGTATTCCCGATGTAAAAGCGTTTTTGAACTTGAGCGATGCTGCTCTGGGGTCGGTACTTTTTGCAATGCCCATCGGAAGTTTAACGGCTTTGCCTGTGGCTGGTATAATCATTGCCAAATTTGGAAGCCGAAATATCACCCTTCTTTCGATGGTATTCTATATCATTGCTTTGCCACTGTTGGGACTTGCTCAAACTCCAATAACTTTAGCAATTGCGCTGTTTATTTTTGGTTTTGGGAGTGATATGCTGAATATTTCGATGAATGTACAAGCTGTAAATGTTGAAAAAATTCAGAAAAGGTCGATTATGTCTTCTTTTCACGCCGTTTTTAGCATTGGTTTTATGATTGGAGCTGCTTTGGGAGGAATAATTGCCAAACAAGGCATTTCACCATTTGAACATTTGTCAACCATTGGTGTGATCGATTTATGTTTAGGGATTTTAGTGTATCGTTTTCTAACGGTAAGGGATGAAAAATCTAGTGGGTCGCAACCCTTGTTTGCCTTGCCCGATAAATCACTCATTTTATTAGGAATTATTGCCTTTTGCGGCATGTTATCGGAAGGTGCGATGGCCGATTGGAGTGTATTATATTACAAACAAGTGTTGAATAATCCGAATGGTTTTGCCACCGCAGGATTCACCGCATTTTCGGTTTTGATGGTGGTTGGTAGAATTTTTGGCGATAAAATTGTTCAAGCTTTCGGACTTCGTAAAACGCTATTAATCAATTGCTTAATCGTATTTATCGGAATGTCGGTAGCTTTAGTTAATCGAAATCCATACACAGTTATCATCGGTTTTGGCATTACGGGTTTGGGACTTTCAACAATTGTGCCTCTAATTTATGGAGAGGCGGGACACTCAAAAACGATGTC
>JBBAKZ010000362.1:2651-3416 GCA_040403275.1 Arcicella sp.
GGGGTAGCGTTAGCGGCCATTTCGACGGTTGGGATGGCAGGCTTTCTAATCGGTCCCGTTCTGATTGGCTATCTTTCTGAATTTTCATCTCTACGAATTGCCCTTTCCGCACTCATCTTTTTAGGTTTATTTGGTGCATTTTTGACTACTAAAATAAAATGAAAACGAAAGTTAAAATCTGCTGTATTTCCAGCGAAGAAGAAGCAAAAATAGCTTTAGAATTTGGCGCAAACATATTGGGTTTGGTTGCTAAAATGCCATCTGGCCCGGGAACTATTGCCGATGATTTAATTCAAAACATTGTTCAATCGGTTCCATCAGAAACGCTTACTTTTTTATTGACGCCCAAAACGAATCCTTACGAAATTATTGAGCATCAACGGCTCACGGGAACAAATTGTATCCAATTAGTGGATGCGGTGAAAGTGGAAGATTATAAAATTTTACGAGATACCTTACCAAATATTAAGCTTATACAAGTTATCCACGTCCTTGACAATCTTTCAGTTGAACAAGCAAAAGAATACGCTGGAGTAGCCGATATGATTTTGTTAGATTCTGGAAACCCAAACCTTTCAGTAAAAGAATTAGGTGGCACGGGCAGAGTTCACAATTGGGAATTGAGTCGATTAATTGTACAAAGTATTGCCACCCCTGTTTTTTTAGCCGGCGGCCTAACACCCGAAAACGTCCGTGAAGCGATAGATTTTGTCAAACCTTATGGTGTAGATATTTGTAGCGGTGTACGGACGAATGGAAAATTAG
>JBBAKZ010000363.1:0-3399 GCA_040403275.1 Arcicella sp.
AGAAACGACACGGATGGTATATGGATTATTGGCATCAGAAGGCAATACTTTTTTCAAAGCACGCATGGCCAAGTTACCATGTCCTACCTCACGACGACCAGGGCCTCTATTTGGTTTTACTTCACCCGTTGAAAATCCAGGAAAGTTATAATGCAACATAAAACGATTGTATCCAGAAACCATGGCTGAATCAATCATTTGCTCGTCCATTTTCGTACCTAAAGTTACCGTAGTCAATGATTGTGTTTCGCCACGAGTAAATACAGCCGAACCGTGTGGAGAAGGCAAATAATCTACCTCGCAAGTAATTTGACGAATTTCATCCAATTTACGACCATCCAAACGGAAACGTTCAGTAATAACCATTTGACGAACGGCTTCTTTTTCGATATCGTGGAAATAAACTTTCGCTAAGTTTTTATTTACCAAAGTATCTGCTGGTAAAGAATCAAAATATTCAGCTTCAACCGCTTTAAATGATTCTCTACGACCATTTTTACTTGGATTTGCCAATTTGGCTACTTCGTAAAATTTATCATAATAACCGTCCCAAAGCAATTTCTTAAGGTCTTCGTCGTGTGTTTCGTGATTATAAACACGCTTTTCTGTCTTGCCTACTGCTATGGTTAACTCAACTAAAGCGGCACAATGTACTCGGATGGCATCGTGTGCAAGTCTCAACGCAGTAAGCATATCCTCTTCTGAACACTCTTGCATTTCACCTTCCACCATTAAAATGTCGTTAGCATTTGCGGCAACCAACAATTCCATTTCAGCAACTTCGATTTGGGCAACCGTTGGATTCACAATAAATTCACCGCCAATCTTAGCAACTCGTACTTCCGAGATGGGGCCATTGAAAGGAATATCTGACACCGCCAAACAAGCGGCCGCTGCTAAACCGGCAAACGCATCTGGAGAAACCGTTTCATCGGCCGAAATCATCGTAATTGCTACTTGCGTATCGGCATGGTAATCAGATGGGAAAGTGGGGCGTAACGCTCTATCAACTAAACGACTCACTAAAATTTCGTAATCTGAAAGTCTTGCTTCACGACGTAAAAATCCACCTGGAATTTTTCCTGCCGAAGCAAATTTTTCTTGGTAATCAACCGATAATGGAAGGAAATCTACGCCTTCTTTTGCTGTTTGGCTTGATACAACCGTAGCCAATAACATCATGTTTCCGCTTCTTACAACGACAGAACCATCCGCCTGTTTTGCAAGTTTGCCCGTTTCAATGGATATTTCTTTACCATCTTGCATTGTTATTTTTTTCGTTATTACGTTAAACGACATATTTTTTTTGATTTTACCTTTAATTTAAATCTGAATAAAAAACAGCGTGTTAAAGGCATTTGTTGGAATTGAATCGCTAATTTCTTTCTTGTCAATCATTAATTATCTTGTTTCGCTTAGAAGTAGAATTTGACAAGAACCTAAATTAACGAGCATCCGAAGAGAGGAAATAAAAAGTAGGCAATTGAAACAATTGCCTACCAAAAATACTATTTTCTAATGCCGAGTTCGACAATAATAGTACGGTAACGAGAGATTTCTGTTTTGATTAGATAATCTAACAAAGCTCTACGCTTTCCTACCAATTTCAAAAGACCGAAACGAGTCGAGTGATCTTTTTTGTTTTTCTTTAAGTGTTCAGTCAAGTGATTGATTCTGAAAGTAAACAAAGCGATTTGCGACTCAGCAGAACCAGTATCGATTTTTGACTTTCCGTGTCCACGAGATTCAAAAATCTCCTGTTTTACATCCGAAGTTAAGTACATCTTCAACCAGTTTAAAATGTTAATAATTATGAAAACGTGCAAAATTACCGTTTTTTCTACGTATTAACAAGTTTCAAGTTCAATTTATTTGATATCCATTCGCCAAAGGCAGTTTTAGATAACTTTTCTTTCATTCTGGTAAAATAAACCGCATAAACATCAGCTTCAAACAGTCGGGAATCATTTTGCGCTTTTCTCAGAAAATATAATCCAAAAAGGAACAATACAATATTTGAAATCCAGGCACCGACTTGAACCGCCAAGCGACTTTCTTTTGCTGCTTTATCGCCTTGCTGGGTCATTACGTACATCATGATGAAAAATACGATAGCAATAACCACTGGTAGCCCAAAACCTCCTTTTTTGATAATTCCGCCCAGTGGAGCCCCAATTAAAAACATGACAAAAACTGCCATGGCATTCGTAAATTTATGATGCCATTCTAAATCCGTTCGGTGAGCATCTTCCTCTTTTGAGAGTAATGTACTTTGGTTTGTTTCATTATAGGTATATATATTATTGGCTTGCCCCAGTGCATACTCAATATTTTGGGTTGGAAACGTTAATCTTGCTAATCTCCTTTTAACTAAACTATCCAATTTCGCATTGGCTTTAGATTTTAATAACTGATTTCCAACCACTGAATTTACAGTAATATGCTTCATCTCGTACCCGAAGTAAGGACTGGCGTTGGTTAAAAAACTTTGTCTTAATAATTTGTAACTCTTTTTCAGTGAATCTGAATCGTAGGATAATTCAGAAATACCACGCATCATTTGGTGGTGTTTAAATTGGTCTTCCTCTGTTTTGTGCATATCGAAAGCCGCCAAACTCATGATTACTTTACTTTTGGTAAAAGAATGGGTGGATAAATCAGTAGCATCAGCCGTTCCTGTTTTATCAGCATCCTCCGTATAATCGTTTCCATTGAAAAGCTCAAAAATCAAATATTGCTTGTTCATAATAGAATACATCTGAGCTGAATCAGCCATTGTTACGTGGGTATCACCGTTGCTTTTAGTATGATCAAAAATAACAATGCTCTTCAACGTTTTATTATCAGGATATTTTTTAGCCACTTTAATACTGTAGCCAGGTAAATCCGTGTAAAAAATTCCTTCTTTGATATTCAAGGTAGTTTTCGTGGTTTTTATGTCATACAAAAGGCTGTATCCTTTCAAGTTTGCCCACGGTAAGGCAATATTATTAAACCAAAACGCAAATACACTGATAAAAACCGCCACCACAAACATCGGTAACATCGCCCTTGTCACAGAAATACCCGCACTTTTAATAGCGGTAAGTTCAAAATATTCTCCTAAATTACCGTAAGTCATCAAAGTTGAAAGGAGCATTGCTAATGGCAGAGCGATAGGAATCGTAATCAAACTAAAGTATAAAAATAATTTAAGGTAGATATCGATGCCCAAATCTTTTCCAAAAAGGTCGGCAAAATAGGCAATGATTAATCGCATCAAAAAGATAAAAATCACTACGGCTAAAGTCATAAAAAATGGTTGCCAGAATGATTTCAGAATTAATTTATCAATTTTTTTTATCATGGGTCGAAATATAAAATGCTCGTGATTCGAGAAGAAGCACGAGCATCATGCGT
>JBBAKZ010000364.1:0-3396 GCA_040403275.1 Arcicella sp.
AATTTTCTGTAACTACCTGTTTTTCATATACATAGCTGTATGAATATCCATTAGATTCGTACAACGTATTGAATAAATTATTGACTAAGAGGCTAAAATTAACTTCTTTTAATAACTTTCCTTTTACGGTGTAAATCGCTCTCAAATCATTGGTGAAATACGCATTTAATTTACGGTTATCGTTAGCCGTATTATCCAAATATTGTTTTCCAACGTATTTTGACAAAAAGCCCAATTCTAAATTTTTAACAGGTGTTAATAAAATTTGGGACCCAAAGATGGTATTGGGTGAGAAAGCAATATCGGTTTCTGCAAATTGATTTATACCATTTGCGTCACCATCGTAATTTGGGACAGTTTCAGTAAAGTTCTTAATTTTATTGTTTGAAAATGTAGCGTTCGCATTGATTTTCAAGGTTTTAGCTACTTGAACGCCAGCTTCAATTTCGATACCCATTCGGTAACTTTCAGGAACATTTACTCGAATTGCTTCCCCTACATCGTTCACTTTTCCCGTTAAAACCAACTGATTTTTATAGTTCATCATATAACCGTTAATTGATAATGCTACCTTAGAAAACTGTGTTTTATAGCCTACTTCCCAGTCATTAAGTGTTTCAGCTTGTGGATATTTAGGTGTATTATCCACAAAATCTTGGCGACTTGGTTCTTTGTTGCCAATGCTGTACGAGCCAAAAACAGTTGAGGTATTGTTTAGTTGGTAGGTCACACCAAACTTTGGATTAAAAAAAGAATAATTCACTTGTTGCGTAATATCTTGAAGTTTGCTAGCAATACCTTTCATGTTGTAATTAACGGTACGCACTTGTAAATCAGCAAAACCATTTAATTTTTCTGAAAGTGCATAATTGATTTTTCCATACAAATTAAAATCCTTCTTAATTGAATTATTCTCATACCAACGTTGTCCCAATGGAATATTTTGAGCGTATTTTGCCCAAATAATTTCACCAAAATGGTTGCCTTCGTATTGATTATAGGCACCACCAATAGTGGCCGAAATTTTACTATTTCCTTGATAATCCAATGAAAAAGTTGTTCCGTAAAAATCATTATCCAACCATTTTCTACGAATTAAATCCGTCTTTTTAATGGTTTCTATAGCGCTTATAATATTGGGTAAACCATAGTTGGAAAACTGGTCGGCTTCTTTATATTCTTCGTAATATCCCGCTCCTTTGGTGTAATGTAAGTTGAGATTTAATGTCCAATTGGAAGCCAAAACGTGCGAAGAAAGCAATTGATAATGGTCTTGTTGGTAATTATCAGTCTGATTCGGGTATGTATAAAAATTGGCAGTACGGTTGGTTAATAGTTGGTCTTCTGATAAACCGTACCAAGATTGGTACGTCTTTTCTTTACCCGAAAATACATTCAAACGAACAAAAGATTTTTTGCCAAAATACGCTCCCGAAAGATAAAATGATTTCAAATCGGAAGATGCACGGTCGATGTAGCCATCAGAAACTAATTTCGATAAACGAGCGTCAATCGTAAATTTTTCATTCAATAAACCCGAACCCACTAAAATTGCACTTTTACGGGTTTTGAATGAGCCAATTGAGTTATTAATTTCAGCGTAAGGCTCTTTTCTGAATTCATTCGTTGAAATATTGACGGTTCCACCAAAAGCACCCGCCCCGTTGGTGGAAGTTCCCACACCACGTTGAATTTGGATAGAATTGGTCGAACTAGCCAAATCGGGCATATTAACCCAATAAGTGCCTTGAGATTCGGAGTCGTTAATCGGAATACCGTTGATGGTTACATTGATTCGAGTTGCATCCGTGCCACGAATTCGGATTCCTGTGTAACCCACGCCCGCACCCGCATCCGAAGTGGTTACCAACGATGGCGTGAAGTTTAATAATTGTGGAATATCCTGTCCTAAATTTTGTTTTTGAAGATATTCTTTGCCAATATTTGAAAAAGCCATGGCAGAATTGGCATTGGCACGAGTGGCACTCACAACAACTTCGTCAGCCTCGAAAGTTGATTTTTGAAGTGAAAAATCGAAGGTTGCATCTTTCTGTAAATCAATTGTTTTTGTGATTTTTGTAAATCCTAAATAGCTAATTTTTAATACATAAGCGCCTGATTTTAAATTTTTCAATTGATAAAATCCTTGTGAATTGGTAGTTGTTCCTCGAGTTGTATTTTCCAAGGAAATGGTTGTACCCGAAAGTGTTTTGCCAGATTCGGCATCGGTGATTTTTCCAGTAATGGAAAATTGAGCTTTGAGCCATGAGCTTTGCGCCATGAGCAAAAGAATAATGAATAAACGAAACTTTTTCATTGCTTGAATTTGAGTTCAAGAAAGATAAGGAGTCAAATCCTTCAGATTTAACATACAAAAAACCATTACATTTTGTGTGATTGACAAAATTCCCTTCGACAGCATTATACTGCATCAGGTTCAATGGGTATAATCTCAGCCCGTTATTATGAGGCACCCCTTTTTGTGATTGTTTGACAAAATTAGATGAAAAATTGAAATGAAATAATTAATTTTCACTTTTCATTGTTTGGTGTAAAATTTTCGTGGAATTGTGATAGAATTAATAATGATATTTACAACTTAGTACATAAATTTCTTCATCAGATACATGATACACGACACGATGTTCGTCTGTAATTCGTTGAGACCAAAACCCTTTCAAATCGTGTTTTAAGGGTTCGGGTTTTCCCCTTCCTTCAAATGGAGTTCTTCTAAATTCTTCAATTAGGTCGGCTAATTTGAAAAACACTTTCTTATCTTCAATTACCCATTCCACAAAATCTTGATATGCTTTTGTACTAAATCTTATGGTTCGAGAGAAGTTCATTAAATTCTTTCGATGTAAATGTTATACCTTGACCCTGTTTAAATTCATTCAGAGATTCTTGAAAATGTGTAGCATTGGCTTCTGAACTCAATAAATATTCAGTTTCATCCATTTCTTCAATAATGATTTTGAGAGACGAATCTTTAAATTGCCTTTGAATTCCCTTCAAAAATTCAAGGGTTAATTCATGTGGTTTTATTTGATATGTTGGTGTCATTTCAGTACAATTTTATAAACAAATGTAATAATTTTAAATTGAAATGTGTGGTAACGTATCAATAATTCGCTCTAAACTACCAACTTAAATCCCTCTCCGTGCACATTAACTATTTGAATGCCAGCATCTTCTCTTAAAAATTTACGTAATTTTGTGATGTAAACATCCATGCTTCGAGCGTTGAAATAAGTATCGTCTCCCCATACCATTTTGAGGGCAATGCTACGACTTACGGGTTTGCCAATATTCTCGCAAAGGAGTTTCAATAATTCTGATTCTTTGACGGTGAGTTTTTGGGATTCACCGTTCAAAATGAGCGTTTGTTTCTCAGAA
>JBBAKZ010000365.1:0-3391 GCA_040403275.1 Arcicella sp.
CGGAAGAAGTAAAAGGTAGATATTCTGAAATAATCCAATTAATGAATAATAGGATACTTGAACAAATTTAAAAAAAAATAGTTGTTTTGCTGAGAGGTATTTGGACTGAACAAATACCTCTTTTTTGTTGCTTTACTCATTAATTGCTTAAAAAAAGACTGTAATGACAATTGATACTTCGCTGCTTTACTCAAAAAGAACTAAATTATTTATCGTTCTCTTCGTAATTTTTCTTTCAAATGCCATTGTGGCTGAGATTATTGGGGTTAAAATATTCTCGGTCGAAGGCACTTTAGGTTTTCAACCACTGCACTTACAAACCTTTCTGGGGACTTGGGATTTGAACCAACCCGCTGGAGCCTTGAATTGGCCATTTGTTTTTATTACTTCGGATATCATCAATGAATATTTTGGTAAAAAAGGCGTTCAACGAGTTTCCTATCTAACCGCTGGCTTTATTGCCTATTGTTTCATTGTGATTTATGGCGCTACTTTATTGGCCCCTGCCGACTTTTGGATTGAAGTCAACAAAGGCACGGATAATTTCAATATTAATCAGGCTTTTGGTAAAATTTTTCGTCAAGGTTTAGGCATTATCACGGGGTCTTTAACGGCATTTTTATTAAGTCAATTGTTGGATGCTTCCGTTTTTCATTACATTCGAGGCAAGACGAACGGTAAAAAAATTTGGCTTCGTGCTACTGGGTCAACCTTGGTTTCTCAATTAATTGACAGTTTTGTCGTGATTGGCATTGCCTTCGTTTTATTCGGAAATTGGACGTTGGAACAATGGGTTTCAACTTCCTTAAATAGTTATTTGTACAAATTTTTTACCGCTATTTTGCTTACGCCAGTGATTTATTTGGCTCATTATTGGATTGATAAATATTTAGTTGACGAGAAATAAAAAGTACAATCTAAAAAAAACTCCCCAAGAATCTAAATTCAAGGGGAGTTTTTTTATGCCTAAACGAATCAGAATTACATCATTCCGCCCATTCCACCGCCACCGTGTGAGTGACTTGCTTCTGCTGGAGCTGGTTTGTCTGCAATTACACATTCTGTTGTTAATAACAATCCTGCGATTGATGCTGCATTTTCCAAAGCCAAACGAGTAACTTTCGTAGGGTCGATGATACCTGCTGCCAACATATTTTCGTATTTGTCTTCACGAGCGTTATAACCGAAGTCGTCTTGTCCTGCTTTCACCGCATTCACTACTACTGAACCTTCGCCACCTGCATTGGCAACGATTGTTCTTAGAGGCGACTCAATGGCTTGACGGATGATATTAATACCAGTTGTTTGATCTTCGTTATCACCAGTAAGGTTTTCCAAAGCAGAAATTGCACGGATAAAAGCAACACCACCACCAGCAATAATACCTTCTTCAACCGCTGCACGAGTTGCATGAAGCGCATCATCAACACGGTCTTTCTTTTCTTTCATTTCAATTTCTGTTGCTGCTCCGATATAAAGAATCGCAACACCGCCCGCTAATTTAGCCAAACGTTCTTGCAATTTCTCACGGTCATAATCAGAAGTTGTGTTCTCAATTTGTGATTTAATTTGGTTTACACGAGCCGCAATACCATCTTTGTCACCCACGCCATTTACAATGGTTGTATTGTCTTTATCGATGATGATTTTTTCAGCTTGTCCTAAATATTCAATCGAAGCGTTTTCTAATTTGAAACCACGATCTTCTGAAATTACCGTACCACCTGTCAACACTGCGATATCTTCTAACATAGCCTTACGACGATCACCAAAACCTGGGGCTTTAACAGCTGAAACTTTTAAAGCGCCACGGATTTTGTTAACTACCAAGGTAGCTAACGCTTCACCATCTACATCTTCTGCAATGATTAACAAAGGACGACCTGATTGGGCAACTACTTCCAAAACTGGTAATAATTCTTTCATTGAAGATACTTTCTTCTCTGAAATTAAGATAAATGGTCGCTCTAATTCAACTTCCATTTTCTCAGTATTTGTAACGAAATAAGGAGATAAATAGCCACGGTCGAACTGCATACCTTCAACCGTTTTTACTTCCGTTTCAGTACCACGAGCTTCTTCAACCGTAATAACGCCTTCACGACCAACTTTCTCCATCGCATCAGCAATCATCGTTCCGATTGTTACATCAGAGTTTGCTGAAATTGTTGCAACCTGAGCAATTTGTTGAGAAGTTTCGATGGCTTTTGATTGAGTCTTCAATGAACCGACCACCGCTAAAACTGCTTTATCGATGCCACGTTTCAAATCCATTGGATTAGCACCTGCCGCAACGTTTTTAGAACCGATTGTATAAATTGCTTGAGCCAAAACGGTTGCAGTTGTGGTTCCATCACCCGCTTGGTCAGCAGTTTTTGAAGCTACTTCTTTAACCAACTGAGCACCCATGTTCTCAACTGGATCTTCTAATTCAATTTCTTTTGCCACCGAAACGCCATCTTTGGTAATTGTTGGTGAACCGAATTTTTTATCAATAATTACGTTACGTCCTTTTGGCCCTAACGTTACTTTTACCGCATTTGCTAAGGTATCAACCCCTTTTTTTAGTTTGTCACGTGCATCCGTGTCAAAAAATAATTCCTTTGCCATTTTTTTAGTTATTAGTAAATTGTTACTGGTTACTAGCTATAATAACCAATTACTGTTTGAATTTAAGTTAATTAAGATTTTAGATTTATCTTCATCGTCTTAGTTGTAAGGACTGTAAACGATTAAGCAAGAATTAATTACAAAATTGCGAAAATGTCGCTTTCACGCATAATTAAATAATCTTTTCCATCCACTGCTATTTCAGTTCCAGAATATTTACCATACAAAACGGTGTCACCTACGGCTACTGTCATTGGTTCGTCTTTTTTGCCAGCACCAACTGCTACGACAATTCCTCTTTGTGGTTTTTCTTTGGCAGTATCAGGAATAATAATTCCGAATGATGTTTTTTCTTCTGCGGCTGCTGGTTCAACCAGAACTCTGTCAGCCAAAGGCTTAATACTAACTGTTGACATTGATTTTGATATTTATTTTTAAATTATTATTTAGGTTTTTTGTTGGGATTAGGGGTTGGAATTTGAAATTTCATAAAAGTACGTTTATCACAAAATACTAAATCCCAAACACTGTCTTTCAACAACTGAAAATACGTCATATTTTGTGCCATAGCCTAAAATTCTGCAAAATTGTCAGTTTTGCTGACAAATTATGATTTATTTAATAAGTCTTAACCTCAATTGACATACTCGTTTTTGTTTTACAAACGAAAAAATCCTACCAAAATATAGTAAATACACTATTACTATATTGATCAGTTCGGTAAACAATTTTACAAAAGTTCTACAAATATTTCAGGGTGTTGTACTTTTCTGCCATTAAA
>JBBAKZ010000366.1:0-3390 GCA_040403275.1 Arcicella sp.
ATCCGAAAACAATTTCAGAGCCGACTGAATTTCAGGGTCTTTGGCGAAAGATTGCTCACGAGTACCTTTTTGAAGATAATAATGGACGATAATTTCTTGCTCCAAAGCCGTTTTGATTTCGTCTTTAAACTTCATCATATCATCCACTTTACTATGAGATAATTTTGAACGGAGTGCCTTTAATTGTTCCGAAACTACATCAAAATAACGCTCCTTTTTTGCCGAGGCTTCCAAAATATTTAAATCTCTTTCGGCTTGGGTGGTATAGTCAAAATCTTGGGTTGATGCCCACTTTACAAAGTCTTGATATTCCGCTGCCGACAACTCAAAATCCTTAGCCGATTTAATCGTCGGATGGTCGAAATGATATTTAATAGCATAGTCAAATAAAATGTATTTATTTGATAACGAAAGCGTTACCGCTGCAGGAGCTATTTTTTCTACTTCAATGTCTGGTAAAACTCCTCCCCCATCATAAACCGTCCTGCCACTCTTTTTAGTCTTGAAAGGACGTTTTAATGAATCTGGTAACTTCCCCACGCTACCATCCGGATTGCGGTGTGCGTAATCAATCGCTTGGATGCAACGTCCACTCGGAATGTAGTATTTTGCCGTGGTAACTTTCAGTTTGGTATTATACGTCAAATCACGGGTAACTTGCACTAAACCTTTGCCATAGGTACGTTGGCCAATCAACACGCCACGGTCATAATCCTGAATTACGCCCGACACAATTTCCGCTGCTGAAGCACTTCTCGAATTGGTCAAAACGCTAATCGGCATTTCCGTATCCATTGCAGGATTGAGCCCCGTGTAGGTTTTGTTCCATTCTTGCACTTTGCCTTTGGTCGAAACAATTTCAGATTCTTTTGGCAAGAAAATATTACAAATATCCACCGCCATATTCAACAATCCACCTGGATTTTCACGAAGGTCAAGTACCAATTTTTTCATGCCTTTTGCCTTCAATTCCGTAAAAGCCTGACGCACTTCTTTGGAGGCAGTACCCGTAAAATCCTTCAAATCAATGTAGCCTACTTCGTCATTAATCATGCCGTAGTAAGGAACATTTTTCATTTTCACTACATCACGAGTAACTGAAATGTCTTCCAATTTATCCGTTCCGTAGCGTTTTACGGTCAATTTTACGGATGTACCCGTTTGTCCTTTTATCAATTTGCCGGGATCGATTCCTTTTTTAGATTTCAAATCAACACCATCTACTTTCACGATTTCATCGCCAATTTTCAAGCCCGATTTTTCGGCAGGCGTACCTTCGTCAATCAGCATCACCATGATACGTCCATTGCGGTTGCCCGTTACGATGCCGATACCGTTGTATTTGCCCGTTGTCATGGTCATATAATCCTCAATATCGTCTTCGGCATAATAGACGGTGTAAGGGTCAAACGACTTCAACATCGCATCAATAGAAGTCTTGACCGTCTTATTTGGGTTGATTTCGTCCACATAATAGCGATTCAATTCTTTGAAAAGTGTGGCATAAATATCCAAGTTTTTAGCAATATCAAAAAACCGCTCACCTGGGTCAGAAAAGGAAGCCAACGACAATCCCATAACAGTTATTCCGCTGATTATTAGGGTTTTAGTGTATTTTTTTATGTTCATTTTGTTTATTCTATTTTTTATTTTACAAATGACTTTAAATCATATTCTATTTTCTTAACTACACTATTACATTCTATCGAAGCATTATTTAAATCAGTTGGAAAAATTGATATGCCCACAAACACTTGCTTATGTAATGTTATAAGGTTTGAATTTATTATAAAATCGTAATAACTAGAATCTAAATCTGATATTTTGCTAATAATTTCACCCTTAAATTTTGTGATAATTCGATTCTCTAATTTTTCAAATAAAGTGCTATCGTTTTCGGGTAATATTAATATTTCATTATAGTTTTGTTCCATAAGGCGGAAAAAATTAGGCTAACATACTTGTGTGTATATATTTGTAACTATCTGATAATCAATTATTAAAATATTTATCTAATTTTTGTAAAAACACCAATTGAATCTAATTTTTAACGCAAAATCAAATACGATATTTCAAACAAAAACTAAACCATTTTCTGAAAAATCGCTTTCATTGATTTTTCTATCTTGGCATAATCTTCGATTGTCTTTGCAATATACACAAAAGCAAGGTAAGCTGGAATTTGGGAGGCTGGTTTTTGGAGCAAAAGGTGCTTTTGAAGGCGGTATGCTTCACGGGTACGACGCTTGATAGTATTTCTATCAACAGCGTGTTTAAAGAATCGTTTGGAAACGGAAATGAGGATTTTGGGGGAATGAGTTAAAAGTTGAGCGTTAAAAGTTGAAAGACTTTCTAGTTCGTTCTCAATTTCGACTTTCAACGCTTGACTTTCAACTTTTTTTACATAAGAAACACGAAAAGGGTAGAGAAAAACCGATTGGTTTGTTTCTCCACCCTTTTTATCAAAGAGTTGTTCGATAACTTTTTTAGAATTGAGTCTTTCGGACTTCTTAAAAGTAAACTTCAATATAGTTAATAGTTAAAAGATAATAAGTAATAGTTAAAATGCTACTACAAAGTTTCAGCGAGAAAGAATAAAACTATTCTCTATTAACTATTAACTGAATTACTTACCTCTTTTCTCGTCAGAAACGGTCAATTTGTGTCTTCCTCTAGCACGACGAGCCGCCAATGTGCGACGACCGTTTGGAGTTGACATTCTTTCACGGAAACCGTGTTTATTTTTTCTTTTCTTTACCGATGGTTGAAACGTTCTTTTCATGACGATATATTAATAAAAATCTTTAAGTTCTTAAAACAGGACTGCAAAGTTACGGAACTTATTATTATTTTCCAACTCTTTTTTAAAAGTTTCTGTTTTTATATGATTGATTATGAGTAATTTGGTCACATTAAAGTGATAGCACACTCCAAAATTTCATTGCTAGTTCAATCCGTGTTCCATAAAGTGCCATGAAAACCTTATGATAAATTACAAAATATCCTCCGAAAACCCTCAAGGCCATTTCTTAAACATTGAAATGGTGATTGATAATATTCAGTCCGACACCCTAGAATTGCAACTTCCAGCGTGGCGACCTGGGCGGTATGAACTCCAACATTTTGCCAAAAATATTCAGCGATTTGAGGTGTTTTCTTCCAAAGATAAAGTCTCATTTCACAAGCTTACCAAAGATCGTTGGCTAATCCATACAACTGGTTTACAGGAAGTTATGGTGAAGTTTACCTACTTTGCCAACGTCCAAAATGCGGGCAGTTCGTTCGTGGATGAATCGGTGATGTACGTGAATTTTGTAAACTGTTTGCCATACGTGGAGGGACGAATGGACGAGCCTGGTGTGTTGGAAATGATAATGCCGCAGGATTTTA
>JBBAKZ010000367.1:0-1047 GCA_040403275.1 Arcicella sp.
CTAATTTAACGCTTTCTATCCAACCATTGTTCGAACATAAAACTAACTGGCTCATTTTGGGTTTTATACGTAAGTTGAACAAATTTTGCCCGATAATTTGATTCCAAAAATACACCACCACGCAATGATTGACCCGGTAAAATTGTAGAAGTTCTAAAATTCTCTTGCGACCATACCCTCCCTTCTTTATTCAATTTATCCATTCTAGAATAATAGTTTCCGTGATCAATAACTCTCTTTACTTGGGCAACTTGTACTACTGTTTCTCCTAATTGTGCCGCCCGCCAAGCACTTTCAGACCGTCCAGAACTTCCTGCAATTAATGATGCAATTCCTCCGAAGAACAAAACCGTATTGACAACTCTGGCTCGCTTAATTTTTGCTTCCTGATTTGCGATTTCGTGTTCAATATAATTTATCTGCTGTTGAGGCTCAATTCCTTGGTACGAATAATTATATATTCCATCCTTGGATACAAGATTTTGTTTATTTTCATCCAGTGGAATAAAAGTAAAACTTTTAGGAGAAACCATAAGAGGCTCATTCGTATTATTGAAAACTTCAACATCAAAAACAACATATTTTTCAAATCTACCATCGTACGAAGCAACTACTTTTATTCCTTCTTTTTCTTGTTTAACGATTTGTTTTCCACTTTCCCAAATACTTTCTTGTTCAACTGGACGTAAACGCATTACACCCGTTGTAGAACACGAAAATATAATACCAGCAAAACTTGGAAATAAAATAATTTTAAGCCATTTCATTTTTTTAATTTTTAGATTTTTTGTGCTCAAAGTAAACAAAAGACAAACAAAATTAAAGAAACCCCTATTTATAAATTGAATTATCGTAAAAAAATTTAGGGGTAAGTGTATAATAACTACCTGTTTTTCAAATTAATACAGATTTATTAACAAATAAGTCATAAAATAATTCAACTTTTTTATCTTTTCGACTTGCATTTTTATCAAAAAAAGACGTACCTTTGCACAACCTAAACACAACAATAGTATCGAAAGTGAAACTAAACGTGTTAAGGAGAGT
>JBBAKZ010000367.1:1057-2721 GCA_040403275.1 Arcicella sp.
GGAGCCGTTTGCTAAACTGCCGTACCTCAAAAGGGTACCGAGGGTTCGAATCCCTCACTCTCCGCAAAATTGATATAAGTAAGTTCGAAATCTCAGTTTTGTAATAGGTCATAATTTTCGGGGTGTAGCGTAGCCCGGTATCGCGCCTGCTTTGGGAGCAGGAGGTCGTAGGTTCGAATCCTGCCACCCCGACTAAAATAGTTATCATTTATTTGATAACTATTTTATTTTAAAAGGTTCCGTAGCTCAGTTGGATAGAGCAACAGATTTCTAATCTGTGGGTCACAGGTTCGAATCCTGTCGGGATCACAAACACTTAAAACAGTTAGTATCAAAAAACGCACAAATAATCGCTATTTGTGCGTTTTTTCGTTAAAATCCCCTTTTCTTCTTATATTTACAATACATATTCAGACTGATATCATACATCTTTTACCGCACCAATTACCGCACCCATGAAAATAAAGTTTCAATTGATTGAATCTAAGCAAGATTCTAACGGCTTGTGTCCCGATTTCCTTCGGTATTTTTATTCTGGCAGTGACTTACGCCATTTTACTGGCGAAAAGTGTAAGCCTTCTGAATGGGATATTGACAAGATGAAGTTTAAGCGTTCGCATGAAGGATGGCAGAATGCTAATGAACGTCTGTCCAAACTCCGCTCCGATTTAGAGAGTGCCACACACAATTTCAAGCTACAAAGAATTATTCCAGCTCCTCAACAACTAAAAGAAAGTATTGCTCCTAAATCTTCTGATAAAGTATTGATTATCAAAAACTCTATCGTGGATGTTTATAATGATTTCTTGGTATGGAGTAAATCAAAAGGAAAAAAGGTGGGGACGCTTAAAGGTTTGACTACTACACGAAATCATTTACAAGAATTTCTAAAACTAATCAAGTTGCTGTAAATGAGTTTACGAAAGATGTTTATGATAAATTCATTGCTTGGATGATGTCAAACTTTGAGTATCAGCCTAATTATATCGGCTGTCAGACCAAACACCTTAAAACCTTTTTTTCGTGGTGTGTGGCTGAAACGAAACTTGCTCTTTCTGAAAATCATGCTAAGATGCAAACTATTAATTACCAAGTTGATAAAATATATCTTACTCAGGCTGAAATAGAGAGACTAAAAACCGTTGAACTTTCAGAACATTTAGACCGAGTTGGAGACGTATCTTTATTTGGATGTTACACCGGATTACGACACTCTGACTTGTACAAACTTTCAGACAACAACATTATTGATTTAAATGTGACAAAGATAATTTCATTTACGCCTGTAAAAAGTGATTCTTTCTTTTCTAAGTCTCGAAAAAAAACTACAAATAGCGTTGATACCTGAGGCCGTTGAAATACTTGAAAAGTATAAGGAAACTTATGCGAAATCGCTGCCAACCTTGACGAATCAAAAAATGAACGAGTACCTTAAAATCATTGGAGAAAAAGCAGGGATAAATGACAGAGTAGAGGTATTTAGGTAGAAAAAAAATCAATCTGTTAGTGAAGAGATTGAGAAATATAAACTAATTAGCTTTCATTCTGCCGGTCTAACGTTCGCTACGCAATCATTGAGTCGTGTACTTGCCCATTGAGGTAGTTCAGCAATTAATGGGGCATTCTGATATAAAACCCACGCAGATTGATGCTAAGTTGGTTGA
>JBBAKZ010000367.1:2731-3377 GCA_040403275.1 Arcicella sp.
GAAAGCACCAAACTTTACTTAATGCGTGGAAAAGGGTCTGATGCCTGTGTTTTTATTAACGAAGGCTTATTAGGGGTTAGGATTCTTTGTTAGCCAATAATATTGGAACTAGTTGTTAATCAAACTAGTGCAAAATATTTAACCATAAACTAATTTTAACGAACACTTAGGTTGTAAAGTAAGTCTCATGGCTGAGAAACGGAGGTTTTCAAAAAAAAGAATTACTGCGTTCGTAAATTAAACCCTAATTAGATAAATTTGCAAAATAATAACAACGAAACTCATTATCTATTAATGGGTGCAGCAATCTTGGTTAATAGCGTCTATGATTATCAATTAATTAGTGATAAAATTACTTGATTTATTGCTGAGATAGGTTGGCTGGTGAGCAGACTCGGCACAAGTAGGTGGTGATTCTTCCAACCGAGAATATAAAATTTTGACTTGTGTTTTTACAGAACGAGCGAGGAAGAGAAAGAGGACCGTAGCGACGGGCCATAATAGGTTTGAGAATGTTGACATAGCTTCAAATGTAGCCTGTACTATTACCAACGATAGACACTTTAAAATGCTTTCTAACATTCCTTTCCCAAAAAGTACACGGTTTAATGGTACAAGAATTCAGGAGGGTTATTGATAAAATTAA
>JBBAKZ010000368.1:0-2101 GCA_040403275.1 Arcicella sp.
GGCTGGTCGGGTGGGGGTTTTGGCGTAGGTGCAGGGATGAAAATCGCTTACACTCGTGCCATGATTCGGGCAGCTTTGAAAGGAGATTTGGAGCATGTTTCATTCACAAAACACGAAATATTTGGTTTAGAAATGCCTCAAACCTGTCCAAATGTACCCCAGAACATTTTGAGTCCACGCAACACTTGGGCGAATAAAGAGGCTTACGACCAAAAAGCCAACGAGTTGAAAAAAGCTTTTGAAGAAAATTATCAACGCATTATTTTCGATACTTGATTTTCGTTATTTGATGTTTGGTTTTCGATATTAGTGAAACAAGTGTTGAAATTATATGCTAAAACCAAACATCAAGTATCAATTTCACCAATATAGAATAACGAAAACTCGAACAATGAAAATCTAACATCGAAAATCCCATGCAACCAGAAAATACTTTAGCATTACCCTTGACCGCTTTATCAAAAGTCAGCAAGATGCTTTCCCTTACGCAACGGGCGAGCTTTCTCAACTATTAAGAGACATTGCACTTGCTTCAAAAATCATTAACCGTGAAATCAACCGAGCTGGATTGAACGATATTACGGGTGCTTTAGGCCGAGATAATGTGCAAGGAGAAGCCCAACAAAAATTAGATATTATTGCCAATATTCGTTTTATCAGAGCTTTGGTAAATGGTGGGCAAGTCGTGGGAATTTTGTCTGAAGAAGATGATGAAATCATTCAAACCAATAATCTCAATGCCAAATATGTAGTGGCCATGGACCCTTTAGATGGCTCATCAAATATTGATGTGAACGTATCTATTGGTACTATTTTTTCAATTTATCGAAGAATTAGCCCTATTGGAAGCCCCGCAATTCAAGACGATTTTATGCAAGGTGGACGCAAGCAAATTGCGGCAGGTTATATTCTTTATGGTCCTTCAACCATTATGGTTTATACCACTGGCAAGGGTGTAAATGGTTTTACCTACGAAAATTCGTTGGGTGAATATTTCCTCTCGCACGCCGACATAAAAATACCTAAAATGGGAAAAATTTATTCAGTAAATGAAGCTTATTATGATGAATTCCCTAATTATATCAAAGATTTTATTGAAAAAATGCGTCAACAATCAGGTTGTATGGCTCGCTATATTGGCTCATTAGTGGGCGATTTTCACCGAAATTTATTAAAAGGTGGCATCTATCTCTATCCACCTACTCGGAAATCTGAATATGGGAAATTAAGGCTTTTGTACGAATGCTACCCTTTGGCGCTAGTCCTCGAACAGGCAGGAGGGAAAGCCTGTGATGGACAAAAAAGCATTTTGGATATTGCCCCCCAACAAATTCATCAGAGAAGCATTGTCTATTTAGGTTCAGAAGCATTAGTCGATGATTTAGACAAAAGAATTAAAAACTACAATGAATTGGTAGCGAAGCAGTTAGCAATTGTATAATTAATTACAAAAGAAAAAGGGGAGAAATTTATAAATTTCTCCCCTTTTTGTCATACAGAAAATACATTAATCAATCCAAGAGAATTTATATTCCAATTCTGGGACTTTAATTCTATCCGTTAAACGAGTTAAACGCTCAGGCAAACGCATCAAATAATCTTGCGCTTTTGCAGCTACATCGTTAAGTCCTGTCATTGTCGACACATTCCTATCGGCTAATAATATATCTAAAATATCAACGTAATCTTTGGCCGTATAAACACCCAAACGTTGCGCAGCATCCGAGAAATGACCGTAAATTCCACCTTTTTCACCGTTCATTTCACGAAGAAAATGGGCTGGCATTACGATTTTTTGTTTCATCATATCGGCAAAAGCAATCATCATTTCCGAAGGGTCAATTTCAAAAATACTTGAAATAAAACTTTTATAGGCTTTGTGGTGACGCATTTCATCGGCCGCAATCATCAGACACATTTTTGATAAGGAAGCATTACCATGTTTTTTGGCTAAAGTTCCTGTTCTTTTGTGTGAAATATTGGTGGCTAATTCTTGGAAGGATGTATAAACAAACGTTTTATAAGGATCATCGTCGGTTTTAATATCAAAACCGTCAGCAATTAAATATTGCGTTGACGTTTCAACGGCTTTCATGTTCAC
>JBBAKZ010000368.1:2111-3376 GCA_040403275.1 Arcicella sp.
ACCAGCCAAATAAACGTATTTACTCAACAAATCACCATGACGATTCTCCTCCGCCGTCCACGCACGTGTCCAACGAGCCCACCCTTGTGGGTCTCCAGTCATATCCACGCCTTGCACAACCATGATTGATGATTCGTAAGTTGGCAATGCCTCCTCCGTAATCATATCACCGATGAGCACTGCCCAATAATCGTAAGGCAATTCTTTGGCAGCTCTTTGAATTTCTTTTACCTCATCAAAAAAAGTTTCCTTGCTGGGGTCTGGCAGAAAATCTGATGGTTGCCAGTTAGTTTCTATCGGAATCAAGAATTTATCCACGATGCCATCCATTCCAAGGGCAAGGTGATTCATTACTTCAATTCTTTCATTTCGCTTTTCCATGGTTTGGGGATTGCAGTGGTTTTGTTAGCTATTTGCAAAAAGCAAGTTCGGTCTTCGTTATTAATTTGCAAAGTTAGTATTTATTTATAGATAATATCCTGATAATTGTCACTATATTTAGATATTTTTGTAACCAATTCAACAATCTTAAACCTTCATAAAAATAATATTTGTGTTGCATTCGCACCCAATTCCATTTTAAAGCAGTCTTTATTTGCCGTAAATACATGCTTGCATCTACCTTAATAACTGAACTCCCTTTACAATTATGGCTCTCGGAATACTTAAAAGAAATTGGTAAGGATATGAAAAAAATTATTACTTTGATAATACTATTTTCAATTGATAATATCGCCGTCCAGGGTCAAAATTGTGGCTTTGAAAGTGGTTCGACCGCCGACTGGAAACTGTCAAATGGTAAACTTACAGATAATGGTTCAACTCCTATTTATTCGAGTGAAGTAATTGGAACGGTAGGCAGTGGACACATTATTACGAATAAAAACGATGGAAATGACCCTAAAATATCATTAGAGGAAATACCAATGGTTGCTCCAGGTAGCGATTATTCGGTGAGATTCGGTAACATTAATTTGGGTGGGTCATTTTTTAGGTTAACGAAATCATTCACCATCACGCAAGAAAATACACTTTTCCAGTACAAATTTGCAGTCGTTTTGCAGGATGATTCAAGAGGACACGCTTCCTATCAAAAACCTGGATTCGGAGTTAAGATTCTGGATAGTAATGGTAATAATATTACCTGTAGTTTTTATGATGTACAATTGCAAGCCAGCTCTTCAGTTGATGGTTTCAAAAGGCAAGGAGAGTTAGAATACAGAAATTGGACCACAGTAGCAGTAGATCTACGCAATTATGTTGGC
>JBBAKZ010000369.1:0-3372 GCA_040403275.1 Arcicella sp.
CTGCCAAAATATTAAAGCCTTCAACGTCTTGATAATCAGTGCCTTTTTTCTCCATCTCATTTTCATGAACGACGTGTCCCGTTGGCTCACAAACAAAAGCAGTTTTGTTCCAATAATTCTTAGGGAAAGCCCTTGCTGTGTAGAAATTATGCCCTGCGGCGGCGGTATATCCACCCCAAACATCCACCTGACGAACCCGTGGCGTGATGGTCTTCATGTCTTTGTGCGAATCCGTGCTACGACTTCCATTATTTGCCGTTGAACCATTCAAAATATTGCGGTGTGGAATGGCCATGTACCAACCGTGCGAGTTGTTGGCGGTTGAGCCAAAAACATCCCCCGTTTCGTTGAAAGAAAAGCCCCAAGTATTATTAGAAGTTGAAGTAATGTGTTCAAAATCAGAACCATCGGCTTTAAATCTGAAAAAACCTTGTCCAAAATTTACGGAATCTTTTGGCGCAAATTTTGTTTTAATTCCCGAATAGCCAACGCATCCCCAAATCCAATTATCGAAGCCATAATGTAAGTTCGACGGCCCTGCGTGGGTATCGCCCGTTCCGAATCCTGAGAACAAAATTTTCTTTTCATCGGCTTTATCGTCTCCATCGGTATCCTTCAAAAATAACATATTGGGTGCTTGGGAAACGATGAGTCCACCATTGGCAAAAACCATGCCTGTCGGGATGCTCAAACCGTCGGCAAAATGAGTAAATTTATCGGCTTTACCGTCCTTATTGGTATCTTCACAAAGTAAAATATAGTCACTTCCACCCGTCTCTTTTCGTTCGTTTGGATAGTCTTTTGTTATCAGTACGTACAATCTTCCTTTTTCATCCCAAGCCATGGCAATCGGGTGCATCACGTTTGGTTCGGAAGCGAAAACTTCCAAATTAAAATCTACGGGAATTTGCATTAATTTCACCGATTCTTCGGGCGAAAGCGGCAATTGTTGCACCTGTGGGTCAGGACGTTTTTCGTAATTGGGCAATTTAGCATCTCTAAAAACCAAAGGCTGCGGATTAAGTCCCGCATGAGCCACCCGTGCTTGGTCGTCCACCGCCCAAATGATAGCATTTTCTAAGAGTTTATGAAAATCTGGATTCTCCCAAGTCTGTTCATCGTGCCCAAAAGCAGTGTAAAAAACTCTGCCTTTTCCATAATTTCGAGTCCAGGTATAAGGTTCAGTTTTGGTTTCAGAACGGTCTTTTGTTTGGTCAGCTTTGATTTCACGAGTCATCAAAACATTATTATCCGCTTGTAATTTACTGTGCAAATACGTTTCGTCAAAAGCTTTTAATTTTGTTAAGCCATTCATTATCTGATGGTTCGCTTGAACAATATTGGTAGAAATGGTATCGGTAGTATGTTTCCAGAATTGCCCACCCACCATTTTAACGTATTCGGGCGAATTTCTAAAACAAAAAGAAGCACAATGAATTGGTAAAATTCCTTTGCCCGAAGCCACGTAAGCCAATAACGCAGTTTCGGCTTGGGGCGTAATTTCGTCCCAATTAGCATAAATCATCAAGGCATCAAATCGGTTAAGATTTTCCAGATTGATGTCCTCTAATTTATTGGTATAAGTGAAATTGATTCCCTTATTTCCCAAAGCCGACATGATAGAAGGCAATCTTTCCAAGGGTTTATGATGCCCATTATCACCCAAAAACAAAACCTCTAAACGGCGTGGTTTTGGGGAATTTTGAGCAAATGTTGCGAGGGAAAAGAGGGTTAGGAGGAGGAGGATGATGGGCTTTTTCATCTTTTTTATATCTTTATGTCTAAATTATTTATTTAAAAAATCATGAATGCAACAGCTCAAAAATTAGAGTTAATTCAATGGATTAGTAATCTTGATGATATTCGTTTATTAAATGAAGTGGCAGCATTTCGTAAACGCAATCAATCTAAAACGCAATTACCAAAACGCTTTTTTGGTTGTGGAAAAGGCGCTTTTGGAGAAATTGCAGAAGATTTTAATGAACCACTTGATATATTTGAAGGCTTTGGAACGAACTTCCCGAAAGTTCTAAAACTTTCGGGAAGTTAACATTCGGAACATTTTACAACTTATATTTCTTAAAGTCTATATCCCTTCATCGCAATCACAACCCCTTAAAATTCAGGCAAATAAATAATCTCACCACCCTTCATGGCTGATTCATGGGCTAAAATTCCAACGCTCGTCCAATTGGCAGATTGTACTGCATTTGGAAATGGGTCACGGTCTTCAATTAATGCCATCACAAACTCGTGGGCAAGGTGCGGGTGCGAACCTCCGTGTCCTCCGCCTTGGGCAAAACTTAAATGCGTATTGTCGTCAGAATCATAAACGCCTTTTCCCGTAAAAGATTGAATTTCTTTGGGTAAATAATGGGCATAATCTGGCACTTTTACTTTCTCTGGAATTTCTGGTTCGGGTTTTTTAGCGGTATGAATTACGTGTTCTTCGTCTTCAATTAATGACCACTCAAAAGATTTTTTTGAGCCATAAACCTCAAAACTTTCACGGTATTGGCGAGCCACATCAAACAATGAACGATAAACGTACGCACTCAAATCTGAATCTTTAAATTTGATATGGGCCGATTCTACCGCAAAAGGTGATTTATGGATTTTCACCAAGTCTTCACTGATTCTGCCCGACCCAAAACAAGACACATATTCGGCTTGTAATTTCAACAAACCTGCCACTGGACCCACGCAATGCGTAGCGTAGTGCATCGGAGGAAGCCCAGGCCAATAGTCGGGCCAGCCTTCCATATCTTGCTGATGCGAGGCTTTCAGGAATTGCACTTTACCAAGTTCGCCTTTTTCGTAAAGCTCTTTTACAAATAGAAATTCACGGGCGTAAACTACCGTTTCCATCATCATGTATTTCTTGCCAGTTGCTTTGCAAGCATCCACAATTTTCTGACAATCTTCTACCGTTGTCGCCATCGGAACCGTACACGCTACGTGCTTGCCCGCATAAAGTGCTTTTAGACTTTGCTCGGCATGATTCGGAATCGGCGAGTTGATATGAACGGCGTCAATATTGGGGTCTTTCAACAATTCATCATAATCAGAATACCGTTTTTCGATGTTAAATTCATTGCCAATGGCATTTAATTTTTCCACGTTACGCTGACAAATGGCGTACATATTGGTATGCGGATGACGTTGATAAATGGGGATAAATTCTGCCCCAAATCCTAAGCCGATGATAGCAATGTTAATTTTTTTCATGTTAATTTTATATTATGTAGGGTGTTTGCAAAGCCCATCAATCTTCTACTTCTGTTCCGTTTTACTTTTCAAAAAATCCAATCCTTCTTTCATCAACACCTCCTCACTTTGAAACATTTGTCGCCAAATATTGGCAGCGGGGAG
>JBBAKZ010000370.1:0-3342 GCA_040403275.1 Arcicella sp.
TATGCTTATCGAAAATCAAACATGGAATAGCTGAATCCAACAATTTTATGCCAAATTTACCGCTTTTGCTTGACATCAGAAAAATACTTGTTAAATTGGTTCGTTATACTACCATAAACTGATTCTCCTAGCATTAAAGAATACATAAAAAATGAAAAAAATACTATTCACTTTGTTCTCAATGGCTTTATTATCGGGCTGTGCGGTAACCACGCCAAGTTCAAAAAAGGTTAATACGCTCGATAATAAAGTTGCGTTACAAAAAATCCTTACCAAAAGTAGATTTTTGGATAATGGTACTTCCGTGAGGGTCTATTTGAGTGTAGATGCCAACAGAACTGTCACGATGGGCGATGTTGGGAAGGATTTTTCTATCAATTATAGTTTGTACCCGGATTATGCCAATAAGCAGCAATTGTTAAGTTCGGGAACCATTGCAATCAATTCTGAAAATATATCGAGTGATGGTGAGCTTTTTACAGTTTGGTTTGATATTCCAAAACCCAAAGAATTGTTTACAGCGGTTGCTCAAACGACGGTGAAGGATTTGAAAACCAACAATAGTACCGTTAATGATTGTTTATTAAGATTTCAATCGGGTAAAGTGGGAGATTATTTTATGTTTTTTGATAAGACTGGTCAGAAACCATTGGCAAGAAATTATTTTTCTGTGGAAGATACTGTTATCTTAAAAAGTTTGGATAATCGTTCTCAAACATTCAAAGCATTTCGATATAAATACGAATTTGAGGCGGCCATTTCTCCGATGTCTACCACACCCAGAACGGCCTCAAAAAGTTTATACGTTGATTCTGCATTTTCAATAACTTCTAATACGCCCATGGTTTTGTCACATGAAGCACTTTATTATTTTTCAAGAGATACTACGGAAGTTTATGGAATTGGGATGGTGGTAACGGATAAAAGATTTCCAAAGTTGACTCTTCCTGAAAAATTGGTTCGCCCTTTGATTTATATGAGTACGAATGTGGAAACCAATGATTTATATAATTCAAAAGAACCAAAGCGGACCTTAGATAATTATTGGTTGAATATAACCCAAGGAAATCAAGTTACCGCCAAACGTACGATAAAGGCATTTTATCAGCGTGTGGAGAAGGCAAATCGCTTGTTTACGACCTATAAAGACGGTTGGAAAACGGATAAAGGAATGGTTTTTATCATCATGGGTGACCCCGTACGAATTACTCGCATGAAGGATAAAGAAATCTGGACTTATACTCGTGCTTCTCAATATTCTGAATTAAATTTTACTTTTACAAAGCGTTCAAATCAATTCGCTGATGATCATTACGAATTGCAACGATACGCTGAATATCAATCAATATGGTTTCCTACGGTCGAACAATGGCGGAATGGGGATGTGGTTTCCCGATGATATAACGAAACGCTCTTCTTTAGAAGGGCGTTTTTTTGGCTTTTAAGCATTGGCGCTAAAAGAAAAATCCTTCACCAGCGTTGTGAAGGCTTTTGTAGTCCATAAGGGAACACGACTGGTAAACATAAATAATTGATAATCTAATACTTACAAATAAAACTCATCTTTGTTGCGTTCATTGGTGCTACTTATCTAACATCTTCTCCATAAACGCCACCTGTTTTTTTTAAGTAATTCAATCTGAATATCCTTTCCTTGAATAATCGCTTTATAATAATCTTCTGAATTGGTGACAACTGGAGCCACCACCGAAACAGGTTCTTTTATCTTTATAATCTCGTCACATAAATCGTGTAATTATAATGGTCCTGATTTAGGGACAAACCTATCTCCTTCCAATAATGGAAATCTTTTTAGTTTAGCATTAAATGATTAACCCCAAGGTCACGATTTTGATTTAAGGCTCCGTAAATGCGGGTAGCATCTGCAAAACCTACGAAACGATTTACTTACGGGGAACGAAAGATTGATTGTTTTATTCATCAAATTTAAAGAGCCAGGTGGCACTTTTGAGGGAACAAATACGGAAATTGGATCCATGTAAACATGAAAGATAACAGAGTTTCCGAGGGAATATTTGAACTGATTAGCAAGGGATTTTTAGAGCGTAAAAGTAAGCATTTAAAAGTTTCCGAAAAGTTGAAACATTCCAAAAAACGGAAACTCAAAAACATTCCCAAAAGCGGAAACTTTCTGAAATCATGCCATATAGTTATATGAAAATAATAAATTATGATAATAATTATGCAAAAAAAGAAGAAGAAAAAATTGAAGAAATTCAAAAATCTTCTAAAGTTTGAACAAAAAAAACATCAAGCCCGAGATAGAATTCTTGGATTCAGAATGCTAAGATTTCGGTGATTTTTAAGACTATATCCGACAGGAGCACCCCGAGATTGACCTCAATTTTATGACTACAAAATTTCCACTTGGATGGATAAGAATACTGGCCAATCAGCCAAGTATAAATTTTGGAGCGGAAATCTTTGGTAAGAAAAACAAGCCTCAGCAGAACTAAAATTCAGTAAGTGTCACTGAAAAACCCAAAGCGTAGATATTGGCACAGGAGACACGATAATTAACATCTTTTCACCATTCTAGAGTAACGACTATAAAAATGTGTTTTAGTGGAGGTTTTGGTAGGAAAAAACGGATGTTTCCTCCAAGTCAGCGTTTTCTTTAACGAGCTCTCGTCCGATTTGGTTATTGGTATTTGGGGTTTGGGTTTTCAGAGGGCTCAGGAATTTAGGGGTTTTGGGATTTTTGGAAAACGGTTAATGGAAAAGGCAATCATTTTTGCGGATTTGTTTTTTTGGTGATTTGAATTTGAATTCGGACGGTAGCTTGTTGGAGAAAACTCCAACAAGGGCGAAAAAGTGTTAAGCCATGACAGGTTTTAGAACCCGACAGCACCCTCATGTCCTTCAGAAAATAACCTGATTTCTGATTAAATCTTATTTGACTTTATTGGATTAGGTACGGAATTGGTACGGAATAGGTACGGATTAGGTACGGAATTGGTACGGATTAGGTACGGACTGTAAGAGGTGAAGCTATGTCAGCTTTGAGAACCTGACAGCAATCAGGGGCGGAATAGGGTTTTGGGCTTTGGTGTTTTGGGAAAACGGTTAGCGAGAAAGACAATATTTTTTTCAGATTTGTTTTTTTTTCGCTCTGGTCCTGTCTTCACTGAGTACTCTCACCCAGTAGTCAGTGATTCAATACCACGGAAATAACACCAGCAAAAAAACGGAAATCCTAAGCAAAATTTTATCCTAAAATTAAGCATTATTTTAGCTTGGAAATGAGGCTTAAAATAGTTGATTTAGTTTATCTATTTATCATTAAAAAAGCCTTTTAAACATCATGAGCCAATTAAATTC
>JBBAKZ010000371.1:0-3331 GCA_040403275.1 Arcicella sp.
AACGAATAGTAATTCCATTTAATGCTGTCAAAATCCTTCATCGTAAAATTGTTTAAGAAGTTTTAGCAGTAGTAGCTATATTGGAAAACTAAACCATTACTCAAATCTCAACTCAAAAAATGCCCAAACCAACCGGTTTTAAAGAAGTCCTTACTCAATCTGGAATGATCTCGCCAAGCGGCGTTCCACAAGAAGCATTAGTCTGGACAAAACAAAACGCTAAAAGTTTATTCATCGGAATTCCAAAAGAGGTTTCGATGCAGGAAAGGCGTGTTTCTCTTTCGCCCTCGGCTGTGGGGCTTTTGGTGCGTAATGGGCATCAAGTTTTGATTGAAACAGGAGCTGGAAATGGGGCAAAATTCACGGATAATCAATATTCGGATGCGGGTGGACAAATTTCTTATACCACCGAGGAGGTCTTTAAATCTGACATAATTTTGAAAGTTCAGCCGCTTACAGATTCCGAATTAGCATATATCAATAATGGCGCTACGGTGATTTCAGCCCTGAATATGCCCCGAATGACGAAGGAATATTTTGAGAAATTGAACCGTAAAAAAATCACTGGACTTTGCTACGAATATATTGAAGATAACGTTGGCGGAATGCCCATTATCCGAGCCATGTCCGAAATTGCAGGAAGTACCGTAATGTTAATTGCATCGGAGTGTTTGAGCAGTGCCAATGACGGAATGGGGGTTATTTTGGGCGGAATTACGGGCGTGCCGCCCACCAAAGTTGTGATTTTGGGCGCAGGAACCGTTTCGGAATACACGGCTAGAATTGCCATTGGTTTAGGAGCAGATTTGAAAGTTTTTGACAAAGATATTTACAAACTTCAACGGCTAAAACACGCCGTTGGGCATAATATTTATACTTGCATTATTGATTCTCATACGCTTACGCAAGCAATTTCAGAAGCGGATGTAGTCATTGGCGCTTTGCGTGCCGAAGATGGTTTTACGCCCTGCATCGTGACGGAAGAAATGGTGTCAATTATGAAACCCGATTCCGTGATTATTGATGTGTGTATCGATCAAGGCGGTTGTTTTGAAACTTCCGAAATCACAACCCACGATAATCCCATTTTTAGGAAATATGAGGTAATTCATTATTGCGTTCCTAATATTCCTTCACGGGTAGCACACACTGCTACGCAAGCATTGAGCAATATTTTTACCTCATTTCTCTTGAAAACGGGCAAAACCGGTGGAATAGATGAAGCCATCTTTGCGAACAAATCTTTCATGAAAGGCGTTTATGCCTACAAAGGTAGTTTAACAAACGCCAATATTGCCAAAAAATTTGGCATGAATTATAAAGATCTAAGTTTGCTAAATGCAGCGAGATTTTAAGTAATAATTAATAATGAACAATTAATAGTTGTTCGATTTCATTAAGAAACTGTTAATTATTACCTATTAATTATTAATTAAAAGAACGTGTTAGAAGATTATCAAGCCATATCCAATGCCCCAAATTCACCTGAATTAGATGGCAAACATTTAGGAATTATTTCTACTGACTTTGTGATTGTTGCAGAGTTTTTGAAGGAAGCATCCTACCAAATTCGTACTCGTGGATTTTCAAAATATCCCATTTTTGCGGTTTCACAAAATCCCGTTCCGATTGGCTCAAAATTGATTGGAATTCACGAAATGAATGGTAATCAGTGGCATTATCACGCTTCGATGATGGAGGAATTTGTCCAACGTGAAATCATTGCGGAGGAAAATATTGAGGTATTCAAAACGATTTATAAAGACCCCGATGAGTTCTGCTGTTTGTTTGTGTTGGACAGAGATTTTGCCAGCTTTGTGTACATTCCTTTTCCAGAAGACTGATTTTTAGGTGTTCGGGGTTTAGATTTAGGGGTTAAATAAAATTAAACCCCTAAATCCAAACCCCTAATTCCTAATATGATAAATATAAAACGTCTCGTTATGATTATGAGAAGGGTTCATTAAATACGCCAAATTATCTACAAAACTTGGTTCAATATCTACTTCATGTTCCATCGTTGGGAAAACCGCTTTCATCTCAATTTTGCGATTTTCTAAATCCGTATTTCCTACTAAAATTACGTAATTGGGTTTTACTTTGGTACCTAATTTCAACTGATTGGGCAAATCTGCCATCTTTTCACGGGTATCAATCATGTAATAATCGTATCTTTTTTGAAGATAAAATGGTGCTTCTGGTTGTGAAGATTCATAATTCTGCACCACAAAATTAGTCATATCTCCCTTTTTCCTAAGATAATTCATGCTCTCGACTCTGGAACGTTTTGTGTATGTTACCGATAACAAACACAGCAGAGCAGTATTCAAAATCATGAACCAAATAATGGCAAATTTAGTGAAACTTGAAAACCATTTTTTTGCCTGATATTGTTCATAAATATCCCGAAACCCAATAATTCCTAAAATAATAAAGAACGGCAAAAAGGGCATGATAAAACGCTCTTGTTTATTGGCATAATAAGAGTGAAAAACAAAAAATAGGAGGGAAGCAAAAAATAAAACCCTGCGATTATGCGATTGCGAGGCTGTTTTGAAATATCCCGCCAACAATAAAAGAAAAGGGAAAGCTAAAAATAAACCTGCCATTGTACCAATATACCGATGCCACGGACCATTTGGATAACTCGCAATATTGGCTGGATTGCTATTATATTCAGCGTAAGCCCGAATGGATGCAAAAGGATTTTCCCAATACAAATAATCCAAAATTCCTTGCGTAAACATGAAAAATACGCCCATTGCCAAGCCAAAAATAACCGCTTTTTGCCAATTTGATTTACTGAGAAGCCATGCTAAACCAATCACAAATGGAATGAAAATGATTTGATAACGAAACACAAAAGCAATCGTAAACCACCAAGCCGCCCACAGCATGTGTTTGATTGAAATATTCTTTTCCAGGGTATAATAGCAGGCAATTAAAAGTGGCGGTACGCAGGCGAGTTCACGTAAATTTCGGACGGATAAAAAAGGAAATACCCAAAAAATTGCTAAAAATAAAGCCACAATTTTAGCATCATTCGGGCGATTGCTGAGGCGTTCGGTAATTTTGTATCCGTAATAAATTGTCAATAATGAAAATAGTCCATGCACTAAACGAGTCACAAACATCTTACCTTCTGGATTGTACATGCCGAAGAATTCACAAACCGAAAAAATGACGTAATGCACGCCAGGATAAACAAGACTAAAAAGGTAAATGGTACCTTTAGGAAAATTTGGAAAAGGTGAATCTAATTTATCTAATAGGTTTTGGGTAATTTCTATCACCTCAAAATGGTCGTCAGAAAAGGCATATCCCTTAGAAA
>JBBAKZ010000372.1:0-3313 GCA_040403275.1 Arcicella sp.
ATAACCATGTGTGTGGGCGAAGGTTGTCCCATCAAAAAATTGTGTTATCGGCACAATGCGCAGCTTGACGGTCGACAAGATTTCCTCGGAAATTTGCCTTTCGATTTCGATGCCAACTCTTGTCCTACCTTTTGGAAAGATGAATTAATGGATGAAAAAATCCGTTTGAGAGCCTACCTGATTTGGGAATCCAAAGGACGACATTTCGAAGATTCACTACTATATTGGCAACAGGCAGAAAAGGAGTTTATGGATTAATTTTTGCTTGTTTATATGGTGCAAATATTAAATTTTATTTTATAAGATACTTTATATCCATGTTAAAAACCATCATAATTTTTATTGCTTTTCTGTTTTCACAAAGCTTATATGCCCAAATTAAAGGCATTAAATTTGTAAAAACCAGTCTTAAAAATACCTTTGAAATAGCCCAAAAGCAAAATAAGCCCGTTTTTGTGGAAATTTATGCCATTGGTTGTCCTCATTGCGAAAACTTCAAAAAAACTTTTGACACCAACCCAAATGTTGGGGCATATTTCAATCAAAAATTTGTATCCTATCAAGTGGAAGTAAATTCGCCTGAAGGTCGTGAATTTCGGAAGAAACATAATATTTATGTGCTTTCAACCCCAATGATGTCTTTTTGGGATAAGGACGAAAATTTGATGCACATTCAAGTGTCGGGTGATGAACAAAATAACGAGAAATCGCTCAAAGATATGGCTGACCGTGCCTCCGACCCAACTAAAAATTCGGCTTCTTGGAAAAACTATTTTCAGCAAGGCGTTCGGGATGATAATTTCCTAATTGAGTATGGTTACAATTGCAGAATGATATGCGATACGATTGGCAATATTGCTGCCATGAATGCTTTTGCGGAAAAACAACAAAGTACAAATTTTCAAAATCCCATCAATTTTTTGGTTTTGCAGAAAGTAGTTATTGACGATGAAAACCAACTTTTTAAACACGTAGTCAATAATTTAGATACGTATTACGCAAAATATCCTAAAAAAGAGGTTGTTTCAACGGTTGAAAATACGGTAATGTATAGTCTTTATAGTAGCCGTGCTAATTATTTTTCTTTGGAAAAAATTACGGAAATGAAAGAAACTTTACGGAAAATTGGCATTGATGAACAATCCATTGCGGGGCGTTTTTTATTACCCGAAACAAAGGTTTTATTCAATACAAATCAACCTGAAAAAGCCATTAATTTGATTGATAATTTTTACAAAGGATTGAAAAACATTGACAAAAAAGACGGTGAATTTATTGAAAAATACGTTCGAGGGTTCACCCAAGATGAAGCAGTTTTAAGTAAAATTAATTGGATATATAAAAAATAGAAATTAGGGGATTGACGATTAGGGTTTTTTGTCAAATAATTTTTTATTAGCAATTGTAATAAATAACATACCAAGTTTGATTTGGATAAACTTCCCGAAAGTTTTTAAACTTTCGGGAAGTTCGACGAAAGATAATTGGTACTTATAGATTAACAATTGCGCTAAATAAATCATTTAGCTGATTATTAACTTTATAATTATTTTCGACCCCAAACTCATAATTTATAACTCATAACTAACCATGAAACTTTGGGGTATTGATTTAGGAGGCACAAAAATTGAATGTGCCGTTTTAGACAGTGAAAATAATTTATCGGTAATTATCAGAAAACGGGTTCCTACTGAGGCGGATAAAGGCTACGAACACATTGTAAATCAGATTGTTAAGTTGGTTGATTTGGTTTCGGAGGAATTGGGAGAAAGACCAACTAATATTGGATTTGCTACGCCCGGCGTTCTCGACCCTGAGACGGGAGTCATGAAAAACTGCAATACCGTTTGCATGAATGGAAAACCGATGAACCAAGATTTGGAAAAAGCTTTGGGTATTTCCGTAAAATTGGCCAATGATGCCAATTGTTTTGCTTTAGCGGAAACTTTGATGGGAGCGGGCAAGAATTATCCCAATGCCGAGTTAGTTTTTGGCGTAATCATGGGTACGGGTGTCGGCGGAGGTTTGGTTGTTCATGGCAAAGTTATCGGTGGCCATCATGGCATTGGTGGAGAATGGGGACATAATATTCTCGAAGAAAACGGTGAACCCTGTTATTGCAGTAAAGCTGGTTGTGCCGAAAAAGTTATTTCTGGCAGTGGATTAGAACATTTTTACGAAAAAAATACGGGCACTCACCTCAAATTGAAGGAAATACTGGAAAGGTACGAAGCCAAATCTGATTCAGTCGCTGAGGCAACTATCGACCGATTACTAGAATTTTACGGGAGGGGAATCTCGACTTTAATCAATGTTCTCGACCCAGATTTAATTGTGATTGGTGGAGGCGTGGGCAATATTGATTTGCTATATACGGAAGGCTACGAGAGAATTAAAAAGTATATTTTTAATGATAAAAAATTAAGTACGCCCATCATAAAACCGCTTTTGGGCGATAGTGCTGGGGTTTTTGGGGCAGCACTTCTTTAATTTAATTATGATTTAGTGAATTGTGATTTAGTGAGTATAGGACGAAAAATCACAACTCACTAAATCACAACTTACAATCACCCTATTTCCTAAACACAATTGCCTTCACCGGTTCAATGCGGGTAATTACGAAAGTTGGAATAATTAAAACCAACACTACTAAGGAAATAGTGGCGAGATTTAATAGCAGAATTACCCACCAATTCAAACTAATCGGAACGGTGTTCATGTAATAATTTGCGGCATCTAAAGGAATGATTTTATAGTATTTTTGAATAAAACAAATGCCAATCCCAAAGATATTTCCGTAGATTAATCCCTTGAAAATCATGGAAAAACCACTCCAAAGAAATATTTTCCTAATTTGCCAGTCACTGCCTCCCAAAGCCTTTAAAACACCAACCATCGGCGTGCGTTCCAACATCAAAACGAGCAAAATTGAAATCATATTAAAGCACGCTACAAACATAATCAGCGTCAAGAAAATGACCATATTTCTGTCCAACATTCCCAACCAATCAAACAATCCCATGAAAGTATCCGTGATTTTCTCCAATTTCATATCGGGCTGTAACTTATCTTGAACAGTTTTGGCGGTAGCATCCAATTGCTCAAAATTTTTGACGTAAATTTCATAACTTCCTACTGAATCTGCTCCCCAACCGTTGATTCGCTGAATTAAACCCAAATCACCGATGATGAGGTTTTTATCAAATTCTTCTAAACTGGTTTCGTAAATACCTTTAATTATTAATTTTCGTGGACGGTCGGTGGCGTTCAAAAAATAGATAATCGGCGAATCTCCTACTTTCATGGGATTGTT
>JBBAKZ010000373.1:0-3311 GCA_040403275.1 Arcicella sp.
AAACAATATTTACTAACAAGAAAGATTGGAAATATTGTTTGAATAAACGATAGTAATTTAGCACGAAAGGCTATATTATTTTAGCGGAATACTTTTGGATAAGGATAAAATAAAAGAGTTTGTTTGTAATTTTACAAGAGAAATTTGAAGGATATTGGGATTTTGTTTTTGTTTTTGTAACAACGAGCTAATGCCTAACTAATGTTATCCTTCCTCCTAACGTCCGAAACGTCTTTGTTATGATGTAAATCTATAAAATTTGCTTGATTTGTCAAGAGATATTAACAGAATTATGCACTTTGTCATTACGAGCATCGTGAAGTAATCTGTTAGCTTTTGGGTGAGGGTATTTAAACAAAAATATTTATCCAAATTCAACAGACGAATGAGACACTCTACTTGATTTTGGGTTCCTAGCGGATGCTACGACCAGATTTGGAGCTAAGAGTATAACGTGATTATCATTGTCTATGAAATAGTGTTTAATTTGTGAAAAAAATAACGAAATGTCAAAATATATCAATCCATATACCGATTTTGGTTTTAAAAAACTATTTGGTGAAGAAGCTAATAAAGACTTAATAATTGATTTTCTGAATCAATTATTGCCTTCGTATCATCAGATAGCTACGTTGAATTTTCGCAATTCGGAAATTTTAAGAGAAATGATGCATGAACGCAAAGCGATTTTTGACATTCATTGTGAATCACAAAGTGGCGAAAAATTCATTGTAGAAATGCAGAAAGCTAAGGTGAACTTTTTTAAAGATAGGTCTCTGTTTTATGCAACAATTCCGATTAGGGAACAGGCTAAAAAAGGAGAGTGGGATTTTAGGCTAACGCCTGTTTACATGATTGCAATATTGGACTTTCAATATGATGAACAAGAAGAAAAGCAGAAGTTTTTACGGAGTGTTAAACTAAAAGACCAAGATGGGGATGTGTTTTATGATAAGTTGAATTTCAAATTTATTCAGATGCCACTCTTCAAAAAAGGAGAGAACGAATTAGAAAGTCATTTTGATAAATGGATTTACTTTTTGAAAGGATTAGAAACTTTTGATGAAATACCCAAAATATTAGACGAACCAATTTTTGAAAAAGCATTTGAGGTAGCGGAAGTAGCAAAAATGACACCTCAACAATATGAACAATATCAAGAGAGTTTATTGACTTATATTGAAGTTAAGGAAGTTGTCAAAACTGCGGAATCTGACGGTGTAAGAAAGGTTGCCAAAAAGTTAAAGGAAATGGGAATCTCAAATGAGCAGATAAAAGAAGCGACAGGGCTTACGGATGAGGAAATTGATGAATTATAGCTCCCAAACTATGCTAATTTACAATATCTTCGCACTCCCATGACGAGCGATACGCTCTTTGTGATCTTGGGTCGTAGGAGCACTTCGCTAAACCTACGACCAGATACGGTTTATTGTTTTGATTTTCTATTGCTCAACTCATCTTGAATGCCTTTCATGTTTTGTGAACTCCATTTACCGATAATGAAAGCAAAAATCAATGCAATAATGGTTAATAAAAATCCGCCTTTGTGCGTGGCAGACCAAATAGCACCACCTACTAAAAAGCCTATGAATAAAGCGGTTGGAATTTTTTGTGATGTCATTTTTTTTTCTTCTGACATTAATTCTTCATTCGTCAATTTTGAATAATCTTTTTTGTTAAGCATTTTTATGTTTTTTTTTTAGTAGTTATGATTCACTCTTTAAATATTGAATCAGAAGATTTTTAATTAGAATATTACCTAGTTATGATTCAAATTAGCAACATTATCTTTTACAATAATACAGTAATATATCTAAAAAGAAAAATAATCTGTCGGTAATGTATGATTTAGATTGTGATAATCAAATTTAAATTTCAAGCTATTGTTTTTACAGATCTTAATCCAGTTATTGAGCAATTAAAGCAAACTGTAATAGATTTATATTCCATAAAAACCAACAAAACCAATAATGATCCAACAAATATCCTCTTTCGAGCAATACCAAGAAGTTTATAATCAATCAGTTACTGACCCCGAAGGATTTTGGGCGGAAGTGGCGCAGAATTTTCAATGGCGTAAACCTTGGAAAAAAACCTTAGAATGGGACTTCGCTACGGCAAATACCAAATGGTTTGTCGGTGGTAAAATGAATATTACCGAAAATGCCCTCGACCGTCATCTTGACACTCGTGGCGACCAAGCCGCTATTATCTGGGAATCTAACGACCCCGAAGAAGAATCTATTACTTTGACATATAAAATGTTACACCAAAAAGTGTGTCAATTTGCCAACGTTTTGAAAAAGCACGGTGCCAAAAAAGGGGATAGAATTTGTATTTATATGCCCATGATTCCTGAGTTGGCAATTGCTGTGTTGGCTTGTGCCAGAATCGGGGCAATTCACTCGGTGGTTTTTGGTGGTTTCTCGGCTCAATCCATTGCCGACCGTATCAACGATGCGCAATGTAATATCGTCATTACGTCCGATGGTTCGTTCAGAGGAAATAAAGAAATTGCCTTGAAATCAACCGTGGACGATGCTTTGGTTCAATGTCCGTCGGTTCAAAAAGTGATTGTTTCCACTCGTACCCGCACCCCAGTTTCCATGATTAAAGGTCGTGATGTATGGTGGGAAAATGAAGTGAAAACGGTTTCTTCCGACTGTGTAGCCGAAGAAATGGATGCCGAAGATATGCTTTTTATCCTTTATACATCTGGCTCAACGGGCAAGCCCAAAGGTGTGGTGCATACTTGTGGAGGTTACATGGTCTATTCGACTTATACGTTTGCCAATGTTTTTCAATATCAGCCCGGTCAAGTGCATTTTTGTACGGCGGATATTGGTTGGATAACGGGACATTCATACATCGTTTACGGACCCCTTTGTCAGGGAGCAACCACCTTGATATTTGAAGGAATTCCGACTTTCCCAGACGCTGGACGTTTCTGGGATGTAGTTGATAAACACAAAGTTGATATCCTTTATACGGCGCCAACTGCTATCCGTTCATTGATGAGTTTTGGCAATCAATTTGTTGATAATAAAGACCTTAGTTCATTAAAAGTGCTTGGTTCGGTGGGTGAACCTATCAATGAAGAAGCATGGCATTGGTACGATGAAAATATTGGAAAAGGTAAATGTCCAATTGTGGATACATGGTGGCAAACCGAAACGGGTGGTATTATGATTTCGCCCATTGCAGGCGTTACCAAGACCAAACCAGCCTACGCAACTTTGCCATTGCCAGGAGTTCAACCAATTTTGGTAGATGAAAATGGTAATGAGATTTTAGGCAATGGTGTATCG
>JBBAKZ010000374.1:0-3307 GCA_040403275.1 Arcicella sp.
CGCAATTTTTAAAAGCAGATTGCTGCGAGTAATTGCCGAGGTTTTTGACCACGTTGCAAATGCTTCGTGTGCCGCATCAAGTGCTAATTCAACATCTTCTTTAGTTGAACGAGCCACTTTTGTAAATATTTTTCCATCAATTGGCGAAGGGTTTTCAAAGTATTGTCCTTTGACGGGTGATACCCATTTGCCACCAATAAAATTTTCGTATTGCGCTCTAAAAATTGGTCTTGCCACATGATTATCGTCCGTAGAACTTGTGGTTGTTACGGGAGATTCTACTTCTAACTCAAGATTTTCCATGATTAAATTTGATATTTTAGTAATTTATTTTATGCAAATTTATCTTGAATTACTGCTATTTGTGTTTACTTTTATATCACAATACTTGACGATAGTATCATTTGGCTTTCGGCTGTTAGCTTTCAGCTTAGAATATTATTTATATTTCAATTAAGGTGAGGAGATAATTTGATTTAAGTAACAGATATTTTAATCAGCTAATTCTCTGATGTTAAAGTGAGAGTTGCCCAGCCAATAGCCGACAGCTACTTAATACAAACCCATGAAACAAATCCATAAACCCCAGTTAGTGCCTTTGAAACCTTTGAACAAGCTCACAACGCTCGTTGAAAATCGGACTATTTATTCTTTGGATAATTTTGAATTAAACATCTTTGAAACGCATCAGGAAAGTGAAAATGTTCGATTGAGGTTTAATAGTTTTGTGCTTACCAGTATGTTTCGGGGTAAAAAAGTGATGCACCTGTTTGATAAAAAAGGATTTGAATATCTCCCTGGTGAATCTGTTATTGTGCCAGCGAATGAAGAAATGGTCATAGATTTCCCCGAAGCTGATTTTTCAAACCCAACGCAGTGTATGGCTTTGGCAATCAAGCATGAGCAAATAAAAGAAACAGTGGATTTGTTAAATGAAAAATATACGAAAATTGAAGATCACGAACCTTGGCAAATTGATTTAAATTTGTTTCATTTGAAGAATTCATCGGAAGTAACCGATACCATTGACCGTTTGGTAAAAGTCTCGACAGAAACCAATTCAGCGAAGGATTTGTTTGCCAATTTTATGATTAATGAACTGTTAATTAGGTTGATGCAAACGCAAGCGAGGGTACTAATTGTGGATAATTACAAAAAATATGTGAATGTAAATCGTTTTGCGTACGTGATTCAATACATCAAGGAACATCTTACAGAAAAACTAAATATCGAAAAACTTTGCGATTTGGCTTGTATGAGTAAACCCAATTTCTTCCGTCAATTTAAACGGGAATTAGGTATTACTCCGGTCGATTATATCAATCAAGAACGCATAAAAATTGCCAAAGAATTATTGGCCGAAACCAAAAATGACATAAGCGACGCCTGTTTCAAAGCGGGATTTGGCAGCACCAACTATTTCTTTATTATCTTCAAAAAATACGTGGGAATTACACCGGGGAAGTTTAAGGAATTGTGTTTGCTTTCGGGAGAAAAAGGACTGATAATTCAGTAACATTATTAATGTCACGCATTTCATTAAATAAGTAATGTTTAGGATTTGGACATTAGGATTTAAACAAACCAACCTTTTGCCAATTAACTAATTCCATCGTAATGCGACGGCTTTTTAAAAATTTTCTGCCAGTTAATGAAGTCATACAACCTACAAAAAAAGCCCTTGCAAACGAATCTGCAAGGGCTTTTTGTTAAAAGATAGAACAGATATTGCTATGTGTTCTATCTTTATTTATGGTTGCAATTATAATCCTTTCGCTTTCTTAACGATTTCTTCGGCAAGGTTTTGCGGTACGAATTCGTAGTGAGAGAAGGTTAAGTTTGCTGTGGCACGGCCAGAAGACATCGTACGAAGGTCAGTAATATAACCGAATAATTCTGATAAAGGAATATCGGCTTTTAATACTTGAGCACCCAATTTAGTATCCATACCTTTCATCATACCTCTACGACGGTTCATATCACCCGTGATTGGTCCCGTATATTCGTCAGGCGTAACTACTTCTACTGACATGATTGGTTCCATCAATTTTGCCCCTGCTGCTTTCGCTGCTTCTTTGTAACCCAATTTCGCTGCCATCTCGAATGATAAGGCATCTGAATCGACATCGTGGAAAGAACCGTGGAAGATTCTTACTTTCATTGAATCCATTGGATAACCAGCTAAGGCACCATTTTTCATAGCGGCATCGAATCCTTTTTGGATTGATGGAATAAATTCTTTTGGAATCACACCACCCACAATGTTATTAACGAATTCTAAGCCTTCTTTACCATCTTCCCGTGGTCCCATTTCGAAAACGATATCGGCAAATTTACCTTTTCCACCCGATTGTTTCTTGTAAACTTCACGGTGTTCAGTCGTTTTCGTTAATGATTCTTTGTAAGCTACTTGTGGCGCTCCTTGGTTTACTTCCACTTTGAATTCACGACGCATACGGTCGATGATGATTTCAAGGTGAAGTTCTCCCATTCCTTTGATGATGGTTTGTCCAGTTTCTTCGTTAGACTCTACTTTCAACGTAGGATCTTCTTCAATCAATTTACCAATGGCTTTCGAGAAGTTATCTTGGTCAGCAGATTTTTTAGGCTCAATGGCATATCCAATAACTGGCTCAGGGAACACCATTGATTCCAATATGATTGGGAATTTTTCGGCGGATAACGTATCTCCCGTTTTGATATCCTTGAAACCTACCACTGCCGCAATATCACCAGCTTCTAATCTTTCGATTGAATTCTGTTTGTTAGCGTGCATTTGGAAGATACGTGAAATACGCTCTTTGTTTCCAGAACGGTTATTCAAAACATAAGAACCCGCTTCCAAAACACCAGAATAAGCACGAACAAAACACAAACGACCTACGTAAGGGTCTGTTGCAATTTTGAAAGCTAAACCAGCAAATGGATCAGTAACCGTAGGATGACGAACAATTTCAGCATCTGTGCGTGGGTCGGTTCCAATCGTTGATTCTCTGTCCATTGGCGAAGGCAATAAAGCCATCACGTAATCCAACATCGTTTGAACGCCTTTGTTTTTGAAAGAAGAACCACAAAGCATGGGCACGATTTGCATCGCAATCGTCGCTTTACGAAGAGCCGTCAATATTTCATCTTCTGAAATAGATTCTGGATCTTCAAAGAATTTCTCCATCAACGTATCATCAAAATCAGCTACTGCTTCCAATAATTTCTCACGGTATTCAGTTGCTTCTTCCACCATATCTGCTGGAATAGGCACAACTTCAAAAGTCATTCCTTTATCGTGCTCGTTCCATTTGATACCACG
>JBBAKZ010000375.1:0-3306 GCA_040403275.1 Arcicella sp.
AGAAAAGAATGTCAGCCAACGCTCCCGTTTCTACTTCCGATTGTTCTCTTGAGCGTTTTCTTATATTCATATTTTTGCGGTGAAAGGTAAACGGTACACGGTGAACGGGTCGGACTAAGCAAACACACAACCGTTTACCTTTCACCGTGTTCCATTATCCGTTACTTAGTTGCTGGTTTATGTAAAATATCTAAGAAATCAATGGCTGTAATTTCCATTCTGTTCACCGCACGGTCAATCATGGTGGTAAGGATTGTATAAAAGAAATAAGCAATGATTCCAACCATCAAACCAGTGGCTGAGGTGACCATTTTTTCATAAATACCGCTGGCAATCGTGCTGATGTCAATTTTATTGGCAGAGGCAATGTTATGGAAAGTACGAATCATCCCAGAAACCGTACCTAAGAAACCAAACATCGGCGCAATTTTAGCGATGGCCGAAAGAATACTTAAATTCTTTTCCATGTTATAAATTTCTACCCGGGCCGTATTCTCAATGCCATTTTCAATATCACGGATTGGTGAGCCTAAGCGATTTAACCCTCTTTCCAATAGCTTGGCAATCGGATATCTAGAATTTTTGCAATAATTAATGGCTCCCTGAACATTTCCACCAACCAACATTTCACGAATCGAGAACAAGAAAGTGTTGTCCATTCTTGCGGTTTTTCGGATGTATAAGTAGCGTTCGATGAATAAATAAATGGCAATAAAAAGCAAAATGAAAATCGGAATCATCACCCAGCCACCTTTTTCAATCAAACTCAGAATGTTCATTTCGTCGTCGGTTTTTGTCATACCATTGGTAGTGGTGGCAACGGTATCAGCGGTAATTACAGTACTTTGGAGAAGAATACTTAGAAGATTCTGCATAGTTTTTCTACGGGTTATTAAGACCTTATTCAGTAAGTTTTAGCCTTTCAAAACAAATTTGAGGATTAATTTTATGACTAATTTAACGAAAAAAAATTAAATTTATGATATGGGGATACTTTAAACTTTATTTTCTCATTTCTTTACGCCAGAAATTACATTGCCAATACTTCCGTTTGGTTCTAAAATATTCAGAAAATCAGCTACCGTTGGAGCGATGTCTGAAATGTTTGTCCTAGTTGTAGTTTCACCGGTTTTTACCTTCCAGCCATAAAATAAAAGTGGTACGTGTGTATCGTAGGGATAAAGCGTTCCGTGGGTTGTTCCTGTTTTTGATCCGATAAACCAACTTGGATTCAGTACAAACATAACATCTCCACTACGACGTGGATTTAGGCCATTTTTTACAAAATTTAACTGATAATCGGGCAAAGTAGCATTGGCTAAATTATGCAAATCTATTACATCCGTCACGTCCTCTCGCTTCAGCAAGGTTTCACGCACCACCGCATGAATTTGTGCGTAAGTTAACTTCTTTTCTTGCAAAAGGGAATTGTTTAAATATAACTGATAATTGTCTTCTGCTCGGATAAATTCTCCTTCACCGAAAGCTGTTTTCAGTGCCGTTTTTACCTCGGTTATTGCTCCCGAACGGTCAAGAACACCCGCAGGAAGTTTTTGACTTTGCCAAAATCCTGGTACATCAGCAACTCCGTGGTCGGCACTTAAAAATACCAAATAATTATCTTTTCCGAGTGTATTATCAAGTGTGGTTAAAATCTCAGCAATGTCTTTATCTAATCGTAAATAAGTATCTTCCACTTCGATAGAATTTGGTCCGAAACTGTGTCCAACGTAATCAGTTGAAGAAAAACTTACCGTCAAAAAATCCGTTTTAGGGCTTTTGCCTAAGTTTTCATTTTTAATGGCTGCCAAAGCAAAATCCTTTGTTAAAGTATTCCCAAAAGGTGTTGTTCGGATAAGTTCCAATAAATTCACGCCTGATTGTGCGGCCAATTCATGGGGGAACGTAGGTGTTTTTTCGCCCGATAATTTACTTTCATACACTTGATTATCTGCTGTGCTTTCGGTGTATTGTTCCGTCGGTAAAAGTGTTTTCCAGCCTTCCACCATGTATTTTTGCGGCATTTTTGCGGCATTGAAATCCTTAACCCACTGGGGTAAATCATTCATATAAAAAGTAGAAGTAATCCAAGCACCATTTTTAGAATCAAACCAATAGGCCGCATTGGCCGTATGTCCCGCAGGTAAAATCGAACCTCTATCTTTCAAGGCAATTCCAATGGTTTTTGATTGAAAATTATTGGCAATTCTCAATTGGTCAGTAATGGTTGAAACCAATAAATTTTTTGGCGACATTAAGCCAGCTTTACTATCCGAACCAACCGTTCTCACGGTGGTGTCTTCAACGCAATAAACCGATTTTCCCGTTTTTTGATTAAACCATTCGTTCCCAACAATACCATCAATCGCAGGAATAGAACCAGTAAAAATCGCAGCGTGGCCAGCGGCAGTTACGGTTGGAGCATAATCGTAATGATTATTTCTACAGTTGAACCCTTCATTCACTAATCGTTTAAAACCACCAGAGGAATATTTTTCTGCATAGCGATACAGAAAATCATAACGCATTTGGTCAACCACGATGCCAACAACCAATTTTGGTTTATCGGGCAAAACTGTTTCAAATGAAGCAGTTACTTTTTTCTTTTGGGCTGATAATGAAGTGAATATAAAAAATAATAAAAAGAATAGAATGAGTTTTTTACACATGAGGAAGGTTGTTTTTTTGACAAAGGTAATATTGTTTATGGGTTGTCTTAATTAAATATTAGTAAAGTTTTTAATAATAGAAATAAGTAAAATTTTAAAGAAGCTAGATGAAAATGATTGTACAGCTTTTATAAATATGCCAATTTATAAAAATAATGGTAAAGTCTCTATAAAATCCATTTGTTGCAATTCCCAATCAGTTTTGCAACAATGAAAAATCATGCCGTTGGCAATTGTCAAATATTGAGCTTTCAAAATACGATTATATTGTGCCGCTTGGCTAAAAACTGATTGTGAAAGTTCGATGTACGGAGCCTTACATTCAATAATCATAAATAAATTGCCTGCTCGGTCAAATACCTGAATATCCGTGCGTTTCAAAAGTTGGTTGTAACTTAAACTACTTTCTAATTTTATTAAACTTTTGGGATAGTTATGGTCATTTATTAAGTAATGGACAAAGTGTTGTCGCACCCATTCCTCAGGCGTTAATACAATAAATTTTTTGCGTATTATATCCCAAATACACAATTTGTCATTGATTTTTTTTAATTTGTGGTCATAAGCAGGAAGATTGAGTAATTCCATGTCAACACCCTGACTCCTAGTTGGAGAACATTTTTCGGGAGTTCAAAAA
>JBBAKZ010000376.1:0-3272 GCA_040403275.1 Arcicella sp.
ATTTTACTTTCTAATCTTAAAGACCGATGAGATAAAATTTCTCGAAAATGCTGAATATGTACCGTCAAGATAGAAAAATAAAGCTGTCAATAATAAAGGAAACAAAAACCCGAAGGCCGCCAATGAATATTGGCGAATTGTTGCACCACTAAAAAATACCAAAGATGCCACGGCCCACAGGATAAAAATACAAGCAGGAGGATAAAACAAAGAGGCTAAACCAATCAAAAAGCCAATCTCAAAAACTTCATCGGTTGACTGCAAACGGCTAATCTGTCGTACCATTGTCCCAAACGACATCAAAACAAAAGTCGTTGCCATTAATACGGGCGAAAGTGTACAACAATCGAATGAAATATTGAGAAAAAGTACATAAATCAAGCCTGGTACATAATTTCTTTTCGTTAAAACGTCACGGTTATTAAGCATGACATTAAAATAAATAACTTGAAATGAAGCAACTGACAAAGCAGCTAATTGATAAGCGGTTTGCGAGCGACCGAAAACCTTATCTAGTCCGGCATAAACTAAGGCAGAAAGGGGAGCGGTATTATCCCAAATTTCGGAATACATTACGAACCCTTTATTGATTTGTTCGCCCACGAGCATCCACTGCAATTCTGAAATCAGTTCGGGTAAACCCACCAAATAAACAGGCACACGGATTAGTATGAGCAAAATCAATAAACTGAAAATTTGGTAAACTGCATTTACCCTAAAAAAACTGAGCATAATTTTTAGATGTTCGTTTTTCGATGTTCGGGATTCGATTTTCGAGGGTGGAAAACATACCTCGAACATCGAATTTCTAACATCGAAAAGCGAAGCTATTTCATTTCAACAATATCAAAAATATAATCTTTGCGAGCATCATTTGGATAGCAAGATTGCCAATCTGAAGCTGAAAAGGATTTTTCAAAATTCTTTCCTCCGTTGGTATACGCTACGGTGAGGTTAAATTTTGAGGCAACGTTATACGGATTAATGACTAAAATCGCCAATTTATTACCCATTCGCATCGTTCTAACCAATAAATTATCCGTATTATCTTTTAATTCATATCCTTTCTCTTCACGATACGCTGTTTCTTCTACAAATTTATACTTAGATTTCCACAAATGAAATTCTGCTTGGGGCGTTCTCATATCCACTGCCGATACAGTTTCATTATTAGACATTTTTTTTCTGGTTCCTAATAAATTCAACGCAAACTGAAAACCGTTGTAACAATCAGAATTTAGGTTCGGAACTGGGCGATTCCATTCGTGATAATGTAAACCTGAAAAAAAGACGGACATGACCGTTTTGAAAACTTGGTCACGGGTCAGATATTGAGAAAATCGGTCTTTGTTTCCGCCTCCTTTTCTACTACCATCGGTATATTGCCAACCATTGGCACCTCGGTCACAAATCATTTTTGACTGAATAAAAGCCAAGTCTTTTCCAATGCTGTGAAGGTAATAAAAATTTTTTTCCGCCATGCTCACCACACGTGCCAAATAATGTTCGATATTAGCACTTCTTCCATAAGCATTTAATGTTCTAATACCATCGTTATAGCCGTGCATAGAAGTTTCGCCGTAATGAGAAATCTCTAAAAGGGGCGCAAAGTTTTTAGAATCTGTTACTCGGTAATTGACCCCGTCCAAATTCTGAACACTCGTATAAATTGGATTAATATGATTTGTATTTATTGCTCCATTGGCATTGGGATAGCCATTTTGTGTCAAATTACCTACTTCGGCATTCATTGGGTGTACGTACATGGCTTGAAAAATTCCTTGTAAATTATCACAAACTGATTTAATAAACCGTAATGCTTTTCGTGGATTTGCACCATTTTCATAATTATTTTCCCAATCCATATTTACAAGGCCAAGTCGCTGTTTTCCAGGCATAAAATAATCACCAAATTCGGTGGAGCGAGCCAATTCTTGACCCATTTTTGCCAAGTCATTTTCTGATTTTGAATCCCAATCATTTAGATCAATATTTCCAGATTGAAGCCGTTTTTCGATGGATAAAGCCGACGAAAAAGTATTCATATTCACCGATTTGCGGGTATTGTAATTATTGGGAAACGCCCGCCCCTTTTCGGGGTCAATGAAAAAATTCCAATCAGTACCCTCGTTATTATGTTCATGCCAATCCAAAGAACCCCAAATTCCTCGGCTTCTCAAAGGGATTTTCTTTTGTTTATACACTTTTGATAAAGTAGTTTGCAAGGTGACTATCCAATTGGGTAAATAAAAGCCTAAATCTTTATTGAACGCCGTAGGATAAACCACATTTGGAAAAAGATGCGGAGAAAAAGTGTCGGGTGTTCTTTCAACGGAAATCGTACTCAAAGTAGCAGGGAAATTAGTAACCACTTCTGCCGAACCTTCATTATTAGATTCTATTCTTAAACTAGGTCCTTGTTCAACTCGCTTTTCTGCAACAACAGGGCTGGATTTAACAACAGTTTGAGCAGCGGGTTTTTCGGTCACGCATTGCAGACAACTGAATGTTATGGAAAAAAAACTGGTTGTCATTACCAATTTAAAGGATTTTGTAAATTTTGATGCTTTAACAGATTTCATAAGAAAAGATTTAAACAATATTGGATAAAATATCCTTCAATAACAAACGTCTTAGAAAGATAAAAAGTAATGTTTCAGAAAATAATTCCGAAATTTGTAAAGTGTAACGTTCAAAAGTAGATTTGAGTAAGTTTTTTACAAAAATATTACTCAGTGCTAAAGAAATAAAATAAAGCAATATTTCCATTGAATATGGTAAATCATTGATATTGAGGATAATATTAATGATTAGTGTAAGCGAATGGAATTGCAATAAAATAATGGAATCTAAAAGACAACAACAATTCGCTAAATTAATCATGCAAGATTTAAGCGAAATTTTTCAGAAAGATATGAAAAATACCTTCGGGAATGCCTTCGTAACAATTGCGGATGTAAAAATGACGCCCGATTTATCTATTGCTCGTGTTTATTTGAGTTTTATGCTCACCAATGACAAGCAAGGGCTGCTACAAGATATTCGGGAAAAAACGAAAGTAATAAGAGGTATTTTGGGAAATAAAATCAGAAATCAAGTGAGAATTGTACCAAACCTTGAATTTTTCATTGATGATACCGCAGAATACGCTGCTCATATTGATTCGGTTTTTGCGTCTATAGACATCCCACCTTTAAAAGAAGGAGAAGAAATAGAATTATAGTTAGCTATCTTTAGTTGGTAGTAGGCTTAAACTGCCACTCACCACCAAC
>JBBAKZ010000377.1:0-3257 GCA_040403275.1 Arcicella sp.
GGGAAGATTATTTGTTACAAAAGCCTTAACCAACAAACTGTTTAAAAAGGATCAAAAGTCCTGAAATGATAAAAATCACACCCGCCACTTGATTGATTCTTTTCAGGACTTTTCCCGTTAAAATGCGTTTCATTTTGTTGGCATAAAATGCGATTAATGACTCTGCTGACATCGTAGCCAATAAACTAAATAAAAAGAAAACGATCCGCTCATTTAAAGTCATTCCTTTGGCCACGAGATACGCAGAAGTAGCAAAAACGGCTAAATAATTGGAGGGATTTAAGAGATTTAAGAAAACGCCAGAGGTAAAATAATATAGGAATGAGCTAAGTTTTGAGGTTGGATAAATGATTTGAGCTTTTTGTTTGAAAATGCTGATAAATCCTAAAATAAATAAAATACTTGCGCCAATTACGGAAATTATATCATCAAAATATTTTAATTGTGGCAAATAACTGGTGCCAAAAATAGCACAAAACATGAGAATTGAATCCGCAACCGTTACCCCTAGAGCAATTAAAATACCTCTTTGGTATCCTGTATCAATACTCGTTTGTATGAGTCTAAAAAAAACCGGTCCAAACGTAAAGCATAGAATAAATCCGTATAAAAATCCAAATAAAATCGCTTGAATCATAATGGTAGGGCTAAATGTTTTTTAATCGAGCAACTTTTAAAATTGCCGCAATAGACAAAGAATCCGTAATTTCTGATTCCATCACCATCCTTATGGCTTCCAATAAACTTACTTTTTTTACTTGTAGAATTTCGGTGTCATCTGGTTCAGATTCTCCTAAAGTTAAATCTTCGGCTAAAAACATATAGCCAACTTCATCGGTTACAGAATTAGATGTGTGTAATGTTCCCAAACTTGTCCATTTTGAAGCTAATATTCCGGTCTCTTCTTTTAATTCACGTTTGGCGGCTGATAAACTGTCACCGTTCAAACTTCCACCACCCATCGGAATTTCCCACGAATAGTTGTTTAAGGTATAACGATATTGACCCACAAGCCAAATGTTTCCTTCCTCATCTAATGGCACAATTGCCGCCGCCATTAATTTAAAATGAGCCACGCCATAAATTCCCGGTTCGCCGTCTGGTTTGATTACCTCTTCGTGTCTAATGTTTATCCAAGGATTATCATAAACTTCACGAGAAGATATTTTTTGCCAAGGATTTTCAAATTCGTTCATTTCACAAAGGTATAACAGAAGGTATGAATAATGAAATATGAATTTCGTAACTTTGTAGAAATTAAATTGATTTTCTGATGATTCTCTTAAAATTATTTTCCGAATCATGAAGACTCTGTCCTTCAATTTAATGCCCAAATAAAATTAATATTTTCACCTTGTGCATACTATTCATCGTTTTATAAATTTATCATGTTCCCCAAAAAATACAATTTAATACTTTCTTCGTTTGTGGTAGGTTTAGCGTTGATGATTGCAAAATTTATTGCCTATTATCTTACCTTTTCGAGTGCAATCTTGACGGATGCTTTAGAGTCAATTATCAATGTTGTGGCGAGTGCTTTTGCTTTTTATGCGATTTATGTAGCATCACAACCTCGGGATATGAATCATCCGTATGGACACGGGAAAATCGAATTTTTCTCCGCAGGATTAGAAGGCGTTTTGATTGTTTTGGCTAGCGTTTTTATTGTTTTTCATGCTATACAAGAGCTTATACATCCTCAACCACTTTTGGATTTAAAAGTCGGTTTAACAGTGATTACTTTAGGTACAATTATTAATTACGGATTAGGTTATTTGATTGAAAAACAAGGAGTTGTAGATATGTCTCCTACGTTAATAGCCGAAGGACAACATCTGAAATTAGATGCGATGAGCGGATTGATTTTAGTATCAGCTGTGGTAATTGTCTACATTACCGATATCTATTGGATTGACGGATTTGCTTCAATTCTTTTTGCCTTATTTATGACTTGGAACGGCGTGAAAATTATCCGAAAATCAATTGGAGGCCTAATGGATGAAGCCAATGTGGAGGTCTTGGAAAAAGTAGTGGATATTCTTAAAGTGAATCAAAAAACGGAGTGGATTGATATTCATAATATGAGAATTCAAGAGTACGGTTCAGACATTCACATTGATTGTCATTTGACCTTGCCAAATTATTGGACGCTTGAAAAAGTACACGAAACGGTACATGAATTTGAAGAAATTTTAGGACAAGAATTTCCATCACACGTTGAGATGTTTATTCACGCCGACCCGTGTATGCCTGAATGTTGTCACTACTGTAAAGTGCCTAATTGTCCCATTCGTCAATCACCACGAACGACGACGATTGACTGGAACAAAGTTAATTTGACCTTAAACCAAAAACATTTCGCTGAAAATATTTAATCATTATGCTTCTTCAACCCATTCTTAATCTAGTTAATATTCTTGCTAAAAAGGGCGTAAATAATGCGATCATTTCGCCTGGTTCGAGAAATGCCCCCTTGACAATTGCCTTAGTTCAGCATCCAGAAATAATCACAAAATCTATTTCAGACGAACGTTCGGCGGCTTTTATTGCCATGGGAATGGCTCAAAATTTGAAATCACCCGTGGCAATTTGTTGCACTTCAGGTTCAGCGGCTTATAACTATGCGCCTGCGGTGGCAGAAGCTTTTTTTGAAGAAATTCCTTTGATAATCCTTACCGCCGACCGTCCGAAAGAGTGGATTCATCAACACGATGGACAGACGATTTATCAAACGGATATTTTTGGTAAACACGTCAAGCAAAGTTTTGAAATAGGCGCTGATTATGAACATCCAGATGCCATTTGGAATATTGAAAGAACGGTAAATGAAGCGGTTAATTTATCAAATTCATTTCCCAAAGGGCCTGTACATATTAATATTCCACTAAGAGAACCGTTTTATCCATTAGAAAATGAAATAATTAGATTTTCTTCAAATCCAAGAATTATTGAAGTTCTTGAAATAGAAAGAACATTAGGGAAAAATACCTGGCATGAATTTTTGAATAAATTTCAATCGTACGATAATATTCTAATCGCCGGTGGTCAAAGTGAAAATGATGTTGAATTAGCAAATATTTTACAAAAACTACAAGATGAATTTCATGTGGTTTGCATTGGCGATGCAATCTCTAATATGGGTTTTGAGGCCATCTCAAAACATGACATCTTCTTGAAGCCAGAAAACGACCAATTTCGACCTGAATTATTGATAACTTTTGGTAAATCGTTCATTTCGAAAGGATTAAAAACATATT